>CAYQTP010000085.1:0-3805 GCA_964420475.1 uncultured Gammaproteobacteria bacterium | reverse complement strand
TATTTTCATCAACAAACAAAACGTCTTTGATCTGCTGCCAAAGAGGTTTATTATGTAATTTAACGCCGTCTTCCATAGTCGTTCCTCTTTTTGCCTCAACCTCTTTGAGAGGCAGTATTTCTTCATTAAAATTTTTATTTTCTTTATAAAATTTAGCGATTTCTTCGTGAGCAGCATAGTTTCCGTCTTCAGTGATAAAGAATTTACTTTCTCCAACTTCCGATTCAACCACAAATTCATGACAGTAGTCACCGCCGATGTAACCATTGTCTGATTCGACAACTACTGTTTTCAGCCCTAATCGGTCAAAGATTTTTTTATAAGCATTCCACATATTTTCATATTCTTTTTTAAACTCTTTTTCGTTTCGATCAAAGGAATAAGCATCTTTCATGATAAATTCCCGGACGCGCAGTAGTCCTCCGCGGGCGCGCAGTTCATCTCTGAATTTGGTTGAGAATTGATAGATATTGAAAGGCAAATCTTTATAACTAATTTGAAATTTGCGGACAACATCAACAAACATTTCTTCGGCCGTTCCTCCTAAGGCAAAATCCGCTCCCCGCCTGTCTTTTATGGTCATTAGTTCAAAACCGGTGGTTTTAGTCCGATTAGTTTCTTGCCAAAGTTCCAGAGGATGCAGGACAGGAGAAATCATTTCCTGTGCACCGGCGCGATCCATCTCCTCTTTAATTACCTTCATGATTTTTTGTTGAACAATCTGGCCCAAAGGAAGAAAGAAATAACGGCCGGCCGTTGATTCGCGGATAAAACCAGCCTGATGAAGCAGTTTATAAGAAATCATTTGTGCTTCTTTTGGTGCCTCTCTGACAGTTTTTCCAAAAAGTTTTGAATACAACATAATTAGCTAATTATAGTATAAAAAATTATGATTTATTTGTTGAATATTCTTAAATATTAAAATAAAAACAATATCAATAAAATTATTTTGACACAGCAATCTATTTATGTACTTTTGTAGGTTATAAGCGATTGACAGACTATTTAATATTAAATAAATTAGTTTTAATCTATTGATTAATTAATACATATGGCAAGAATTTCTAAAAAACTTATTAACGAAGAAACATTAACTAAAATTTATAGACTTTTCTATGAAGTTTTCTCTCGATATGAAAGTAAAGAAGATTTTTTATTGATATTAGAAGATATTCTTTCTCCAACAGAAAAGGTTATGATTGCCAAGCGAATCGGAATCATTTATCTTTTGATCAAGAAGGCTGATTATCGTGATATTTCGGAATTATTAAGGGTATCATCAGCAACGGTAGTTTTTTACGCTGCCATTTTTTATAAAAGAAATTCTCGGGTTGTTAATATTATTAATAATATGCTAAAGAAAGAAAAAGTTCTTAATTTTTTAGATGATTTATTTGCTGATTTAATGATTCACCCGGGAATTTATAAAAGTCATTGGCAGATGCACTGGGATCATAAAAGAAAACAAGAAGAACGAAAAACCTTAGGTTAATTTATATATGTTTTAATCTATTGATAGATTAAAATAAAGGTATCTTATTCTTTTATTTTCTGAAGAACCTTTTTTAGAACGGCTTGGGAAGTAATATCAGAAGTATTAATTATTAAGTCGTAATTTTTTGGGTCGATAAAATCTTTTCGTTTATAGATTTTTTTTAGCTTGTCAAACCAATTTGATTGTCGTGTTTCAACTCTTTTCTTGGCTTCATCGAAATGAATCTTTTCCCGTGCGGCAAATCTTTTATAGCGGATATTATCTTTACATATAAGTAATATTTTGAGAACGTCTTTGAGATTATCCGCCATTATTCCCGACATCCAGCCGTCAACAATCAAATTTCCGGGAGCATAAATCTTATCACGGACAAAATAGTCGATTTTTTTGGTTAATTTTTCATTTTGCTCTTCAGCTTGCTCGAGATTAAGCTTATTTTTTTTAACATAATCACGAAATAACTGCCCCGTCATAATAATCGGCCAGCCTAATTTTTCGAGAAGTTTTTTAGAAAGAATAGTCTTGCCGGTGCAGATTTTTCCAGAAATGGTAATTTTTGAATACCTCATTATTTATTTAGATTGCCCTTATATCCAATTTTGTCCAAGACTTTTCCGACGGTCTCCAGTTGTCCTGATTTATAGGTGTCAATCACCAAATCAAAATATTTATCATCCCAGAAATCATAATTACCGTATAATTTTTTCCATTTAATAATGTTTTCGTTCTCTCTTTGTTTGATCCAATGTTTGGCTTGTTCAACCGAAATGTTATCTCTGTTGGCCACTCTATCAATGCGGATATCATCATGAGAACAGATGAGAAGGACTTTTAGAATATCTTTATAAGTCCGGGCAAAAAATCCAGAGAGCCAAGCCTCATAAATTATATTTTTTTCGGTTTTAAGCATCTGTTCGGTCATCGTATCAATCTCATTCTCATGATCATCGGTACGGGATAACGCCCCTATTTTGTTTTCATGAAGTTGATGCTGCCGGTCATATTCCCGCTGTATTGCACCGATGTTAATATGCTTCCAGCCTAAAGTACGGATAAGATTCTTGGTAAGTGTAGTGGTCCCAACGGCGATTTTCCCGGAAATCGTGATCAGGCGATATTTGGAATGAAATATATAATCCATAAATTATTTCTTAAAAAGTTTAATAATATCATTAACCGTAATCAAGGCCGCCAAAGACAATAATATGACAAATCCAACCAAATTTGTATATTGCTCAACATTCTTATTAGGCTTTTTTTTAAGTATACCTTCATAAAAAACAAAAACCAATCGGCCGCCGTCTAAAGCCGGAAAAGGCAGAATATTTATAATGGCCAGATTTAATGATAGCAGGGCAAGAAATTGAAGAAAGGCATTTCCGCCAAACTTTATCGCCTGACCGGCCAGCGTGGCAATTCCTACCGGACCGGCAACATCAACATGAGGTTTTTGGAAAGTGATTATGCCTAAAATTAATTTTCCAAGCTCACTGGCAATTTTATAAGTGACATTGATAGTTTCGATTAAACCGAAGTAAGGCGCAGTATACCAGGGGTATTTTTTTATCATAGAAGATGTTATGGTAATTCCAAGTGGCCCTTCTCCTTTTGGCGGGTTGATCCGTGGAATTATCTTTTTTAAAAATGTTTTATCATTTCTTTTAATTTCAAGACCGATTGTCTGTCCGGCTAATTTTTTGGTTTGAGAGATCAGATCCTCAGTTGCAGTTAGAACTATCTGAGGAGATCGGGGGTCTTGAGGAATCAATTTTGTGACAACATCTTTTTCTTTGAGACCGGCAATTTGGGCGGGTGAATTTTTACCTATTTTTTCAATGATAACTTTATCAGTCGGGACCGAGATACCCTGGGTGACCAAATACGAAAAAATAAACCAGCCAAGTAAAAAATTTCCGATTACACCCCCTAAGATTATCAGGGTCTTTTGCCAAACGCTTTTATTAATAAAAGCCCTGTTTTTATTTTTTTTACTTAATTTATTATATTCTTCACCGTAAAGCTTAACAAAGCCTCCTAACGGCAATAAATTAATACTATATAAAGTTTCTCCTTTTTTTAAACCAAACAATCTTGGAGGCAGTCCGATGCCGAATTCCTCTACTTTAACCCCTGTTTTTTTGGCAATAATAAAATGACCAAATTCATGAACGAGAACAAGAACGGTTAAAATAAATAAAAAAATTAAAATTATCATTTTTTAGACTTCCCTAATTTCATTTTCTTTAGTCTCTCTAATATTGTTGATATCTTCCATAAACTTTGCTGCTTTTGTGTCTATCTCTTTTTCTA
>CAYQTP010000084.1:0-3821 GCA_964420475.1 uncultured Gammaproteobacteria bacterium | reverse complement strand
GCTGCTTTAGCGGTTAGACCAGCTTTCTTGGCTACTTGAGCGACTAAATCTGCTTTTGTCATTTTGTATCACCTACTTTCTTTTGACTTGAATTATTAACTAAGAATAAATTACACCAATAGATTAGTAGTTTTTTGGCTTTCTGTCAATCTATATTTAAAATATCTTATTATAACAATCTATATCAAATGCAGGGCATTAGAACAGGGAGAACAAAAAGAAAAATCAAAGATCAAAACTAATTAGTCTTATATTTTAGTAGTTACTTCAGCACGTGTTTCCCTAATGACAGTCACTTTGATCTGTCCTGGGAATACTTCAAATTTTTGTTCAAGCTCTCCTTTGATTTTTTCAGCGGTAATCATCGCTTCATCATCGGTCATTTCATCGGGCTTAACAATGACCCTCAATTCCCGACCGGCTTGTAAAGCGTAGGCCTCTTTAACACCTTTTTTAGTTTTGGCAATATCTTCAATTGTTTTAATTCTTTTCAGATATTCACCAAAGTCTTCGTGTCTGGCCCCGGGCCGTCCGCCAGATACAGCATCGGCAATATAAACAACAACCGCTTCAAGCGAAGTGAAAGGAACATCTTCGTGATGACTGGCAACACAGTCAATCACTTTTTGAGGAAAACGGTTTTTTTTCAATACCTCAACCCCGAGATCGATATGAGATCCCTCCTTATCCGAAATTACCTTGCCAATATCATGAAATAAACAGCCAAGTTTAACCAAATTGACGTCGAGTTTTAATTCATGAGCCAGGGCGACTCCAATTCTAGTTTCCTCTAAAGTATGAGCAATCATGTTCTGACCATAAGAATAACGGTATTTAAATCGGCCCAATAGTTGAGTTAGTTCAGTCGGCAGATTAAAAACACTAACACTATGAGCTAATTCTTCACCGGCTTTAAAAATAATTTTGTCAACTTCTTCCCGGGTTTTTTTAACAATCTCCTCAATTCTCTCAGGTTGAATCCGGCCGTCTTTGATTAGTCGCTCAAGTGACATTTTCGCCACTTCACGACGGATGGCATCAAACGAAGACAGTCTGATGACCTTCTCTTCTTCAAGATCAACGTCAACTCCCGTTGCAATCTCAAAAGCCCTGATGTTACGTCCCTCTTTGCCGATGATTCTTCCTTTATAGTCTTCACTAGGCAGATTAATGACGGATAAGGTATATTCTGAAACATAGTCGATCGCTCCATACCTGATGGCATCAACCAATATCTGTTTGGCTTTATCATCAGCGGTAATCTTAACTTCTTCTTCGGCCGCCTTGATTTTTTTGGCCACTTCTCCTTTTAGTTTGTCTTCCCAGCCGCGAAGCAATAAATCTCTTGCTTGATCTTTTGTCAGTCCGGAAATTTTTTCCAACTTCTGCAATAATTGATCCTTTTTTGTCTCCAGCTCTTTTTTAATTGCTTCAACATTATTTTTAACATCTTGGACCGACTGTCGTTCCCGATTAATAAGATTGTCCTTCTCTTCTATTTGCTCTTCACGATGGGCCAATCTCTTCTCGACTTCAAGCGCATCGGTAGCCACTTTTCTTGCATCATCCTGGGCCTTAAGAACAATAACCTGGGCTTCCTGTTTAGCTTTTGCCAACAACTCTTCTCTCTCTCTTTTTAAAGAAGTAAATTTCTTGAAAAATTTTACTAACATATGAATTTAAATGAAGCTTAGGGAAGAATTTCAAATATTAAATCAGATAAATCAAAGCAACACGGAACAACCTAAAAAAGAATAAATATTTACATTTTGATCTGTCATTTTGATATTTAATATTTGATTTTTAATATTCCCTTAAGCAATTTCTAATGGAGATATATTACTCTTTTTTTATTAAATTATCAAATGTTTTTTTACTTATCTCAAAACTAAATCCCCGTCTCAATAAAAGCGAGATGGCTTTTTCGAAGCGTTTTTGACGGGGAAGATTTTTAAAACGGTCCCAGCGGGATGTAAGAGTTTTTTTGGCCAGTTCATATTCATTGATTTCGGTTTTGGAAAAATACTCATCAATCAATTCTTTATCAACCCCAAATCTACCCAGTTCTTGTTTAATCGCATAAATTCCTTTAACTTTTGTTCTGGTCCGGGATGTAACCAGGTAATTAATAAACTCCCTGTCATCTAAAAACTTTAGTTCTATTAAATGATCTATAACTTTATCAACTGCCGTGTGGGACCAATGGGTAGTTTTTACTTTTTTATAAAGATGCTTTTGGGTTTCCTTAATTGTCCGGGGGCGGAATTTAAGATAAAAGAAAGCAATATTTAAAAGCGGAATCAAGTCATCGTCCATTTATTTATTTTTTATTAGCTGTTTCAAAATCTGTTCTCTCACTTTCTTATCCTTCATCAAAATTTCCTTGACTTCTTCTTTTCCATGTCCAAGGACTTTTTCACCATATTTGATAAACGAACCGCTCCTGGTCAATAAACCGGCATTAATCGCAGCATCAACTATTCCCTCCTCTTTATCTATACCGGTGCCGATGATTACTACCTCAGCTTCTTTAAAAGGAGGGGCTACCTTATTTTTTATTACTTTGACTCGAATCCTTGCTCCAAAGACTTGATTATTTTTTTTTAGGGTTTCGATCTTTCTGACGTCCATCCTTATGCTGGAATAGAATTTAAGCGCCAGTCCGCCTGGTGTAGTTTCCGGATTACCAAAGAAAACTCCAATTTTTTGCCTTAACTGATTTGTAAAGACAATTGTTGTCCTGGATTTGGAAACAATTCCGGTTAATTTTCTTAAAGCTTGAGACATTAAGCGAGCCTGAAGGCCCATTTGAGCATCTCCCATCTCACCCTCAATCTCAGCTCTGGGAACTAATGCAGCGACCGAATCAACAACAACCAGATCGACTCCGCCGGATCTGATTAAAGTTTCAGCAATTTCTAGAGCCTGTTCGCCGGTGTCAGGTTGGGAAACTAAAAGATCGTCCAACTTAACCCCTAAGATTTTTGCCCAAGCTGGATCAAGGGCATGTTCGGCATCAATGAAAGCCGCCGACCCGCCGGACTTTTGCGCTTCGGCAATAAGAGATAAACAGACTGTGGTTTTTCCAGCTGCTTCCGGTCCAAAGATTTCAATAATTCTTCCTCTTGGAATTCCCCCGACACCGAGAGCTGTATCCAAGGTCGGAATGCCTGTCGAAATAACATCGACCGGAACAACTGAAGATTGACCCAATCTCATAATCGAACCCCGGCCAAACTGTTTTTGAATCTGATCAATAGCTGCCGATACCGCCTGTTTTTTTCCAGAATCTTGTGATTTCATATTTATCCTTAACACTTTATAAATTTTTTTAGTTCTTGTCAACCGTTTATAATCTACAAAAGATAAACTAAGCTGATTACGATAATCCCCCAAAGTCCAATGGTTACAATAAGCGGAATGTCTGTGGTAATTGTTCTTTCCGGCCTTTCCCCTTCAGCCTTTTCATACAAAAGCTGGGCGTATCGGGCGATTCCATAGACAACCAGCGGGATGGAAATCATCAGCCATTTTCTTGCTTCAAATCCGGGAAAGGTATCATTAAAAAATTTAGAAAATAAAGTTTCTATTTGTGGCGGTCTTTCGACATAAGCATAGGTAGAATAAGCAATGATTGTGGCGGTTCCAAATGTATAGGGCAGGAAATCCAGAAAATGTTCATTATAGCGGTAGAGTGAAAAACGGGCTTTGATTCCATGAGCAACCAGTTCGGCATGGCGTTTAACAGCTGCCATAAAAAGAGACCCAAAAAATATTGTTAAAAGAAGCCAGATCGGAATATGATAACCGGTGGCCACCTC
>CAYQTP010000083.1:3483-3841 GCA_964420475.1 uncultured Gammaproteobacteria bacterium | reverse complement strand
ATGGGGCCATCAGGATCGGGAAAATCAACCCTGATGCATATTTTAGGAGCACTTGTTTTACCTACAAAAGGAAACTACAAATTAGATGGAGAAAGTGTCTTAAACTTAAATGAAGATCAACTCGCAGATATTCGAAACCAGAAAATCGGCTTTATTTTTCAATCATATAATTTACTTCCTCGTACCACGACAATACAAAATGTTATGCTTCCGATGAGTTATGCTGGAATTCCTAAAGAAAAAAGATTGGAAACCGCTAAAAAATTACTAGAAATGGTTGGACTTGGTAATCGGCTCAATCACGCTTCCAACCAATTATCAGGCGGTCAACAACAGAGAGTAGCAATAGCTAGGGCAT
>CAYQTP010000083.1:0-3473 GCA_964420475.1 uncultured Gammaproteobacteria bacterium | reverse complement strand
CAACAATAGAGCGCCATATGTCAGATCCTGCCAAGATGAAATAATGAAAATATTTGAAGATTTAAATAAACAAGGTCATACAATAATAATGATCACCCATGAGAAAGATATCGCCAACCACGCAAAAAGAATCATACATATCAAAGATGGAAAAATAGAAAAAGATGAAAAAAATTAAACATTTACTATATGCAAGATTTACTGGAAACTATCATTGAAAGCTTCCGAATTTTAACTCATAATAAAATGAGAACAGGATTAGCAATTTTGGGAATAATTATTGGTATCGGAAGCGTCATTACTCTTATTTCACTAGGGCAGGGAAGTCAAAAATCTATTGAAGATCAAATCCAATCTCTAGGGTCAAATTTATTAACGGTCAGTCCTTCACGACAAAGCAGTGGAGGAATTATGGGTCAATTTGGAGGAGGAACAAGCTTGGTTTTAGCTGATGCTAAAGCGATTGAAGAAAAGCTCACCAAGACTACAGTTAATAAAGTCTCTCCGGAATATTCTAGCCGATCACAAGTAATAGCCGGACGAAATAACACCAATGTTTCTGTTGTTGGGATTTATCCTCAATATTCCGAGATTAAAAAAATAACCATGGAAAAAGGAGTTTTTATTAGTAAACAAGATGTTAATTTAATGGCAAAGGTTGCCGTTCTTGGTCCGACAACTGCCGTCGATTTATTTGAAGAAATTAATCCCATTGGTAAAACTATCAAAATTGGTACTCAAACATTAAGGGTGATCGGAGTCACTAAGTCAAAAGGTGGCTCAGGTTTTAATAATCCTGACGATATGGTTTATGTTCCATTAACTACAGCTCAAAAACAGATATTTGGAAAAAATAATTTAACCAGTATTTCAGTTGAAGCAAAATCAAAAGAAGTAATGGTCCAGGCCCAAGATGAAATTGGCTATTTACTTTTGGATCAACACAAATTAAATGGTCCGGCTGATGCGGATTTTATAATCATGTCTCAAAGCGATTTATTAAATACGGTTTCTCAAGTCACCGGAACACTGACTGCTCTTCTTGGAGGAATCGCAGCGATTTCATTATTAGTTGGAGGAATTGGAATCATGAATATTATGTTAGTGACCGTTACAGAACGGACTCGAGAAATTGGATTACGTAAAGCATTAGGAGCCAAAAAGAAAACAATTATTACTCAATTTTTAATCGAATCAATTTTATTGACATTTACCGGAGGAGTATTTGGAATGTTTTTTGGGTTAGTAACTTCATTTTTAATATCAAAAATAATGAATTTAACTTATGTAATTTCTTTTTCATCAATAGCTTTGGCTATTGGAGTTTCTAGTTTGATCGGGATTATTTTTGGACTTTATCCTGCAAGGAAAGCAGCCAATTTACAACCAATTGAAGCATTGAGATATGAATAAATTTATAAAGAAGGAAGGTGATGATAGATGAAAAATAATTATTTAATCACAATAATATTAGTGCTTATTTTTTCCGGAGTCGCATTTTATAGCGGAATGAAATATCAGGAAGGTAAACTTAGAAATTTTGCTGGTCAATTCGGAGCTAGCCGAGGAGTGATGAGAAATGGTCAAACAGGAATAACAGATATTAATAATCGCGGAGGATTTAGACCTGTTACGGGAGAAATAATTTCTGCTGATGACAAATCAATTACCGTTAAATTGCAAGATGACAGCAGTAAAATTGTTTTAATCATTGACAAAACCGTAATTAATAAAGCGCAAACCGTAAATAAATCCGAACTAAAAGTTGGAGAGAAAGTATCGGTTTTTGGATCAGAAAATACTGATGGTAGTGTGACTGCTCAAAATGTTCAGCTTAATCCAATTGAGATAGGTCAACAAAAGCCAGCAACAGACCAATAAAATATAAATTTTACAGCGTCTTAAGTCGTTGCTTTTAATGACTTGGCGCTGTTTTTTTTGGAGTATAGTAAATAAATAGTCAGAGCATAGGCGATCATAATTGCTAATTTGGCAAAACTGAATTCTCGATCCAGGCCGAGAAAACTTTTTATTATGTGGCCAGTCAAACTGTTTTTGTGCGGCAAGAAATTCAGGGGAATGGAAAAAATTTCAGAAAGATGGATATTGAAACCATGTTCAAATAATTCGGTGAATCCGTTTTGAACTAAGGAGGCGCCTAAAATTACTATCATATATTCAGTAAATTTAAAAACCTTTTTGATAGGAAATTTTATATAGGCAAAAAATGTCATGATTCCAAGGACCGCGGCAAAAACAAAACCTAACATTAATCCAGTAAAATTTTGGATGAAAACCGAAAAAAGGGAAGTGCTGGCGGTAAAGAGGGCAATTTCAAATCCCTCTCTTATTACCAAAAAAGATATTGTAGAGAATAATGAAAAATCAAAGACTTTTTCCTGTAATTTTTGCTGAACTTTAATTAAAGTTCCGGCGTGGCCGCGACGAATGATATCATGTAAAGAAAAGACGATATAAGCGATAAATAAACCGGAAAAGATCATCAAATAACCCTCCAGCAATTCAGCGTTTTTTTCGGTCAAGATTTTATGAATCTGATTACCAAACAAATAGGTAACGGTAGCAAGTAAGAGAGAAAAGACAATTCCAAATACAGCTGCCAGACCAATTTCAAACTCTTTTTTTAAATGAAGTTTCCTGGATATACCCAAAAACACACCAATAATTAAAAAGGCCTCCAAAAATTCCCTAAAAGAAATAATTGCAGTAGTCAACATATATTATTAGTTAATATTTTACTATATTATTACTAGTTAAGTAATAGTTAATAATCAAATAATCATATAGCATTTGGAAAATTTTAACTAACAGTTTCACTTGTTGGGAATTACAGTAGGAGACGGAGAAATATACTCATTAGCATAGTCGGATTTTATACCCTGTTTCTGCCTGGCATAATGAGCGGTCAAAAAAACCACATAAACAACAATGATAACGATCAATAACCCCAAAGCAGTTAAAAATAAAGAAAAAAACTTTTTTATCGGTTCAAAATTCATATTCTTTTAAATTATCGCTTCATTCAATATTTTAAGCAATCAAGACTAACGAAGTCAAATTTGATTTTCAAAAAGACTCTCTTTTTTAAATCGAGACATTTTTTTAATCTCAAACTCTCTTTTTAATGCTTCATTGACTGTTTTATATTTTTCAAAATATACCAGTTTTACCGGTCTTCTTGACCGGGTGTATTTTGACTTTGAATTATCGCTGTTGTGTTCTTTGACTCTTCTTTTAAGATCATTTGTCTGTCCGCAGTAAAGAGAATTATCAGAACAGCGGAGAATATAAAGATAGTGCATATATTTATTATCTATTTATTTAATTATTTTCAATGTTAAAATTATATTTTAATATATGAAAAAATATTTAATTTTATTTTCAGTCATAATAATTGTTTTAATTTCTATAACCCTTGTTTATTTTAAAAAAAATAATGCAATAAATTTTAT
>CAYQTP010000082.1:0-3891 GCA_964420475.1 uncultured Gammaproteobacteria bacterium | reverse complement strand
ATTCCTGGAATATTTTTATAATAAAAATTATAAATAAAATTAAATAAAAAGTTTGCCCGGTGATTATTGATGGGTGATAATTTTTTCCCAAAAAGATCAAGATAAACATACCCTCAAAGAAATTTGGGAAAAACAAAAGAATTCTCCTATTTTTGCCTAAATAATAAATTACTTGACCAATAAATCGATAGATAAAAAGAATAAATAAAGATACTTTATAATCCGGGTAATTGAGATAAGAATAGATCATTATATTTATATAGAACCAAAGATCAATATTTTTATCAATAAGTTCATATTTTTTTTTAGATACTACCTTATGAGCAAATTCTGCATCGAATAAATCCAAAAAAACTGATAAAATTATAGATTGTAAGGGCAAGATAAATATTAAGGGGGCGGCCAATATCCTTAATAAAACAATAAAATAGTACATTGATTAAAGTATATGAAAAAAAAACTAAAAATTGCGATGATATTTTCCTACGATCCTTCTCAAGCAGGAGGCGTGCAGGAACATGTCAGATCATTATCAAACAGCCTTCAGGATCTGGGTCACCACATCGATACTTATGGACCCGAAAAAAATATCCATAAATTTATTAATTATAGTTCGATTGCCAGATCGATAAGGATACCAATCCCAAATGGGAGTTGGGCTAATATTACTGTTGAAAGAAATAAAATTATAAACATAATCAATAAACTTAACAAAAAAAAATATGACATTATTCATATTCATGATCCCTATGTTCCTTTTGTCGGCTGGGAAATAATAAATAAGACCAAATCAAAAAAAGTGGCCACTTTTCATTCAGCCTGGGAAAAAAATTCAATTATCAGCTTTATCAATCCTTTTATAACTCTTTTTCAAGACTCTTTTTCGACCAGCTTTTCGGGAGCTATTTTTGTTTCAAAAATTGCCAAGAAACACTGGCAAAAGCTTTGCGGAGAAGATGTTAAGAAAAAAATAATTCATAATGCAGTTGATAAAATGTTTTATCCGATAAAAAAACAAACATCATCTAAATTTAAATTATTATTTTTAGGAAGATTAGTCGACAAAAAAGGATCTAAATATTTATTAAAAGCTTTTAATAAAATTATTAAAAAATATCCAAAATTAGAATTAATTATTGTCGGTAAAGGCGAAATAAAGAAATCCTTAGAAAACTATGTCAAAAAAAAGAAAATGGAAAAAAATGTCATCTTTAAGGGAGAAATAATTGGAGAAAAAAGAATCAAATATTACCAGCAGGCAGATATTTTCTGTGCCCCCTATAGCGACGAGGCGTTTGGTTTAACAATACTTGAGGCAATGGCAACCGGTACACCGATCGTAGGTTTCAAAAGCAGTGCTTTTAAGGAAACCCTCAAAGACTATCCTTATCCGGAACTTTTTGTCAAACCACGGGATGTTGATAAATTAGCTCAAGCAATAGAAATAATAATTAAAGACAAAGAAATGCGGCAGAAAATTACCACCTGGCTTATTAAGGAAAGTAAGAAACATAGTTGGGAAAAAATTGCTAAAGAAACGGAAGAATTTTATTTTAATATCCTAAAAGAAAATGAATAACATCAGAAATTTTGCCATCATCGCCCATATAGATCATGGAAAGTCGACGTTGGCCGACCGGCTGCTTGAATTGACCGGGACGGTTGAGGCAGGTCATCACGAAGCTCAAATGCTTGATCAAAACCCTATTTCAAGGGAAAGAGGAATTACCATAAAGTTAGCACCAGTGAGAATGAAGTATAAAGAATATATTCTAAACCTGATAGACACCCCAGGCCATGTCGATTTTTCTTATGAAGTTGACCGGACTCTAGCATGCGTTGAGGGAGTGATTTTACTGGTTGATGCGACACAGGGAATCCAGGCGCAGACGATTGCCAATGCCCATAAGGCGGTGGAAAAAAATTTAGTAATTATTCCCGTCGTCAATAAAATAGATATGGTTAATGCGCAAGTAGAAAAGACGGAAAAACAATTGATCGATTTTTTAGGAATAAAAAAAGAAGAAATCTTTGCGGTGTCAGCCAAAACAGGACAAGGGGTTGAAGAATTGTTAGAAACAATAATTGAAAAAATTCCTTCTCCTGATGAAAGCTCGATACCGAAATTTTTTGACGGAAAACAAAAAACCGCAAAAAATTTGATATCTTCGCTTTCCGCAAATAATATTCAAGCCCTTATTTTTGATTCCTATTATGATTCCCATCGCGGGGTGATCGCTTTTGTGAGAGTCTTTGACGGAGAGCTGAAGAAAGGAAAAAAAGTCAGACTGTCGGCGGCCAATGAAACTTTTGAAGTCCAAGACGTCGGGTACTTTAAACCTGAGCTAACCTCACAGGAACTTCTTTCAGATGGTGATATCGGTTATGTAGTAACCAATTTGAAAGATATCCACAAAGTATCGGTCGGTGATAGTATTGTAACCGATGCATCTTTATCTTTATCTGGTTACAAAAAAGTAAAACCAATGGTATTTGCATCAATTTTTCCAACCGATACGGCTGATTATTTGAATTTACAAAAGGCATTAGATAAACTTTATCTCAATGATTCTTCTTTGGAATTTTCTTCGATCCATAGTGTGGCATTGGGCGCAGGATTTAGAGTCGGTTTCTTAGGATTGCTGCACGCCGACGTAGTCAGGGAAAGACTGGAACGGGAATTTAATTTATCCCTAGTTCTGACCCCGCCGCAAGTCAAATTTAAGCATGAAAACAATAATTTTTTTGAGCCTTATGTTAAAACGATGATCGTTTGTCCGGATAATTATGTCGGGGTAGTTATGCAACTTTGTCAGAATTACCGCGGAAAATTTTTGAATATGGATAACAGGAATCAAACTGTTTTAGAATATGAATTACCGATGTCAGAACTAATTTCCGATTTTTTTGATAACTTAAAAAGCGTTTCCTCCGGCTATGCATCTTTAGACTGGGAATTTTTACGCTACCAGCAGGTCAAAGCGGATAAACTGGAAATTCTTTTGAACTTGGATCCGATTGATGAATTTAGTGAAGTGGTTGTTGAAGAGCGGGCTTATGAAAAGGCCAGTTTTTTGACATCCCGTTTGAAAGAACTTATCCCCCGTCAGCAATACGAAGTGAAAATCCAGGCAAAATATAAAGGAAAAATAATCGCCTCAAGCCGTCTGGCTCCGTTTAGAAAAGACGTTCTGATTAAAAGCGGGAAATTGGTAGGAGGCGGCGATTTTGGACGTAAACGGAAGCTTTTAGAGAAACAAAAGGAAGGCAAAAAGAAAATGAAGATGATCGGTAGAGTAGAAATACCAAAAGAAGCCTTTATGAAATTGTTTAAAAGATAAACTATTTTTTTGAAAACTCAAAACCTCGGGTCTGCATAGAAATTGATATCTGTTCTGATCGGATAAAACTTTTTGTAAATAAAGGTATAAGTATTGGTAAATAGCTTTTAAAAATATTCCAATTTATTTTATGTCCTCTGGTTTGTTGAGCAATTACAATTTCTTTTACTTCTTTAGACAGTTGAGGAATCATCCCCAAACTTAAGGATAAAATATAAGAAACCTGCACTGGTAAAAAACTAAGAGCCTTTATAATGAGGCTAAGTTGGGTAGTATAAATTAATAAGAAAATAAGACTGGACAAAGATAAAATCCTTAAAGAAGAGATAAGTCCGAGAACTAATCCTTCCTTTGTAAGCAATTGAATTGAAAAAATAATTATTGTAACTATAAATAATGGCCTTAACCAAGTAACAAAAACAGAAAATTTTTGCTTTATGAAAACGTAAATGAGAATTAACAAAAAGAATATTATATTTAGATAAATAGCTTCTTTATAAAACAAAAGAATATTACTGAACAGAAATACTAAAAATAATTTTATTCTTGT
>CAYQTP010000081.1:0-3905 GCA_964420475.1 uncultured Gammaproteobacteria bacterium | reverse complement strand
GTTTTTTACTTTGGCAGTCGCAATATTCAGAATTAGCTTTTGTTGAAAAATATCTACCCGATTATAGTGAAGACGATTTTGAAAAAACCATTAATGACTTTTCAAAAAGGCAAAGAAGATTTGGTAAATAATTAAAACAAATGTTTGTTTACCAGCCTTGCGCCAACTGAGGGTCGATTAATTATAATTTTTTTAACTTCTTTTAAATCTTCTAGTTTTTTAATTAATTTTTCAGTATTTTTTTCTTCAATAATCAAATGAATATCCTGACCGGTATTAATGGTAAAATAAACTTCAAGCCCTTCACTTCTCCATTTTTTAACAAATTTCATAATTTGAATTGTTGCCGGTAACCAGTAAATTAATGACGGTGTCGATGTTAACATAATCGCGTGAAGTTCAAGTGCTTCTCCTTCAATTAACTCCCCAAGCTCTGTAAAATTTTTTGTCTTAAATATTTTTTTTATTTTAGTAATTTTTTCATTTATATTATTAAGTCTTGTTTGAAAAAAAGGACTTGAATAAACCATTTTTTGGCCTTCTGTCGAAGAAACATCTTTTTTTTCTTTACTAACGATTGCTACCACGTCAGCAATATCCCAATATCCTGGAGGATGCAAAGATTTAGAAAAAGAAGTTTCTGAACTATTTCCATCAAGCCACTCAACAAATCCATCGGGAATGGAACGACAGGCGGAACCTGATCCTTGACGTGCTAAAATCGAGAGTTCTTTTTCACCAAGTGTAAGTCCTGCTGCTTTTGACGCAGCGCAAGCTAATGCCGCAAAACCTGAGGCCGAACTTGAAAGCCCTGTTCCATCCGGAAAATCATTCTTTGATACCACTTTTGCCTTTTGAAATAAGCCCGTTTTTTTTCGAATCAAATCTAAAAATTTAATGACTCTTCCCGCCTCTTTTAAATCATTTTTATCATTAATAATTACAGAATCTTCTTTGAAGTCAGGATTAAATTCTACAGTTGTTGTGGTGAGTAAATTACTCAAATTCATCGAAATGCTACTGTTTTCCGGCAACCTTAATTCTTCATTTTTTCTACCCCAGTATTTAATGAATGCAATATTTGATGGTGCAATAGCTGTAGCTTTCATAAGTCTAATCTTAAACCTTCAGTATTACTTTTAACATCGATTATATCTCCGCCAACTTTTATAATAGCCTTCTTAACGTCATTTATTTTATCATCAAAAACCAGTGAAATCATACAATCCCCTCCACCGGCACCAGACAATTTTGCTCCATAAGCACCAGCAGAAACAGCCACTGAACACATAGCGTCTAATTTTTCCGTACTAACTCCCAATTCTTGAAGAAGTTTATGATTTTCATTCATTAGTTCACCTGTTCTTTTCCAATCAGAATTCACTAATTTAATTTTTGCTTCCTCAACAATAACTTTCATTTTTTCAAATATTGCAAAAATTTCTGTCTTTTCATCAATCATTTTTAATTTTAATTCTTTGACGATTGTTGCCGTATCAGCTTTGACACCAGAATAACCAATTACTAATGATAAACTTTTAACTGATAATGGCTCAATTTCTTTCCCCCCTGTTACAAAATAAGTTGTCTTTCCGTAAGTAGCTGCTGCAATATCGAAACCACTTCCAACTCCTTGAATATTTAAAACAACTTTGTAACCTAAATCAAAAATCTCTCGTTTTGAAATTTCTATATTATGTAGTTTGCTCAGCGCATAAATCAAAGCAACGGTGACGGCGGAAGACGACCCAAGTCCAAACTTTGAAGAAAAATCACTATATGTTTTTATTAATATTTTATTATTAACATTATATTTTTTGCAAAATACCTTGACAGTCTCTTCAACAAAACGAAGGTCTTTAACTTGTGGAGCATCAACTTTAAATTCTTGTGCTTTTTCAACTTTAGTGTATATCCGCGATTCAACCGCAGTAACAATACAAGGAAAATTGTAGACTACTGCATGTTCACCAAAAAGCATTAATTTTCCGGGCGCTGATGATTTTACTATCATATTTTCAGTATTCCTTGATAATCAGGAATAAAATTATAATAATTAATTTTACTACTTTTCAAAAAATCTATTAATTTTTGTTTACTTGTTGCTAAAAATAATATAAAACCTGAATTTGTTTTTTTACCTCCAGCACCAGTAACTTTGCCGACTCCAAATTTAGACAAATTCTCTAAAAGTTTTTTAGTTTTTTTTGACACAACATCCAGTTCTTCTAACATTTTTTCGTTATTAACTAAACATTCTTTAAACGAGTCAATATTTTCTTTTTCAATTGCTTCTTTTATTTTTTTTGTCTGTATTTCAATTTTATTTAATATTTTTTCAACTGATTTAGTCCCGACAAAATCCACCATTTCTCCTGTTGTTTCTTTCGGTTTGCCGCTATCTACTAAAAATAACTTTTTTTCAATGATCCCGGGTATTTTATATTTCATATTTATTGAGCTGGATTTTTTTTCATATAAGATTATTCCGCCGAAACAGGAAGCGGCGATATCAACACCCGATGAGTTTTGATGAAAATGTTTTTCAATTTGACAGGATAAATTATTAATCTCTTTTTTTTCAAACTGTTGTCCGGTATAAAATTCTAAAAATGCTGCGACTGATGCAACTGATAATGCTGCTGAAGACCCCAGACCCCGGCCTATTGGAATTTCAGACTCAATCTTAAAGTTAAATAGTTTATCTTCAAATACGATATTTCTATCGGTCAAATATTTTTTAACCTTTTGAGAAATATGTAAAATAGTTTTGTCTTTAATTTTGATCGATTTTTCACGTAAACTAAATTTTAACCTTAAATTAATCGCGGAAACTATGGCAGGTTTGCCGTAAACAACCGCGTGCTCGCCTGATAAAATAACTTTGGCTGGCGCAGAATATGAAATTTTCATAAAGGCTTAAATTTTATACCATAGGCAATTACCCCCTCATCTGATGCTGCCCTCACTTTCCGTAAAACAGAAACGACTTTCTTGCCAATTTTTAAATCCTGATCTTGAAAATCAACCAACTGTCCATATACTTTTTCTTTGTTTTCCAATTTAACCAGCACAACCGGATAGGGGGCATATTTTTTAAAATCGGCTCCAGCTGCATAGATCTTTGTCCAAGCCAGAACCTTGCCTTTTTTTCCTAAAATTACTCTTATTTCTTTTTGTCTGCGCCAAATTTTTATCGGACTGATCATATTAGATGCCTAAAATTGTAACTACCGCTGTTCCCCCGGAGCCTCCGACATTGTGGGCCAAGCCGTATTTAGCGTTCTTAACCTGTCTTTTTTCTGCCTGTTTTGATAATTGGAGAAATATTTCTCCAATCTGTTTTATTCCGGTCGCCCCAACTGGATGGCCGGCTGCTTTTAACCCTCCGGAAGTATTAATGATCAAGTCACCGCCAGATCCATACATCGTTGATAATTCTTTGATTCTTTTTCCTCCGCTGCCCTTTTTCCAGAATCCCAAATCTTCCATAGCTAATATTTCGGCAATCGAAAAACAATCGTGAACTTCGGCAACATCAATATCTCCCCTGTTTATTTTTGCTTTTCTAAAAGCGATGTCAGCCGCTATCTTCGTTGCTAAAATTTCATCTATCTGTTTTCTCTCTTTGAGAGAAATCGTATCGGTAATTATTTCTGATGCTAATATTGAAACTGAATTCTTACGTTTCTTTATCACATCACTTTTATTGGTCAAAACTACTGCTGAGGCACCATCTGAGATCGGTGAAGAGTCCAGTACTTTTAAAGGGTAAGCGACATAGGGACTTTTTAAAACTTCAGCGATGCCAATTTTTTTTCTAAAATGAGCTTTATCGTTCAAACTTCCGTGATAATGATTTTTTACAGAAACATAAGCTAGGTTTTTTTCGGTGTAGTGATATT
>CAYQTP010000080.1:0-3986 GCA_964420475.1 uncultured Gammaproteobacteria bacterium | reverse complement strand
TGGAGCAGACCTAAGATCGGTTCAGGAAATGTTAGGCCATAAAAATATTGCCACTACCCAGATCTATACTCATGTAACGAATTTAAGGTTAAAAGAAGTTCATGAAAAGTTCCATTCGGGAAATAAATAAAATAATATCAAAGATCAAAAATCAAATATAGATCATGCTTAACATTATTAACAAATATAAATACCAGATTCTTCTTTGGTTATCGATCATCTTTTTTATTATCCTTTTTTCATACTTATCGATCAAAAGGTATCGGACTTTGAATTCTTATTATTATGATCTGGGTATCATGAACCAGGTTGTATATAACACCTCACGCGGCAGATTCCTCGAAATGACCAACCAGGACTTGAAAAAAAATGTCTCCCGCCTGGCAATTCATTTTGATCCGATTTTGGCGGTCTTTGCCCCCTTTTACAAACTTTATGAAGGTCCGGAAGTATTACTTATTGGACAGGTTATAGTATTGGGTTTGGGAGCATTAGCAGTCTTTTTGATTTCTCAAAAAGTTTTGAAAAAAAATCCAATCAGTCTGATATTTGCACTTTCATATCTTTTTTATTTTGCAGTTCAAAGAGCGGCGCTTTTTGATTTTCATGCCGTTGCTTTAGCGACGACCTTTTTCCTTTTTGCCTTGTATTTTAATTTAATGAAGAAAAACAACTGGTACTATGTTTTTATTTTTTTAAGTCTGATGACTAAAGAGCATGTTGGATTGGTAGTGTTCTTTTTGGGAATTTATCTATTTTTTATAAAAAAAGAAAAAAGGACCGGAATTATTACGGCGATTTTGGGAATAATATTTTTCTTTACAACCGTATATTTAATAATTCCTTATTTCAGGGGCGGCGAACATTTTGCAGCAGGATATTTTATTGATATAAAAACCAGACTGACAGCCATACTAAATAATGGATTTAATTACATCGCATTAATGATCGGCCCATTATTTTATTCGTTATTTTCTCCGTTGACATTACTAATCAGTTTACCGGAATGGGCGATCAATATTCTAAGTATCAACTCAAACCAGCGTTCTATCTATTTTCACTACAATTCAATAATTGTTGCCTTTCTATTTTACTCCTTGATTTTAGGCTATAAAAATTTTGATAAAAAAATAAAAAATAAAATTATTAAAGGAATTTATATATTATTTTTTATATCTATTAATATTTATTCGGTTTATCTTTATAATCCACTCCCCTTTTTTGTAAAACAACCGGTTAATTATAGAGAGATAGATAAAATCAAAAACGAGTCTATAAAATTTTGGGTAAATAAGCTTAAGGATGATGATATAAAAGTGGCAACAACTCCAAAACTGGCCCCATTTTTTACCAACAGACAATATTATTATAATTTTCTTTATGATACAGCTTTTAGGGAAATGGGATCAACGGAAGAAGACATATTGAAAAATGAAATGGAGAAGTATACTTTAGCTGACTATGTTATCATAAATAGATCGGAAATAGGAGATTTTAATAAAGGAACATTACCTGTTAAGTTTTTTAATAATTTAAAAGATAACAAAAATTTTGAAATGATATATTCTGATGATAAAGATAAAGAAAGTATAGAAGTTTATAAAAAAATATGATTTCAGTAATTATTCCTTTTTATAACGAAGCCAAATCACTGCCTATTTTAGTTGAACGGTTAATTAATCAATTAGACAGATTGAAGAAGGCATATGAAATTATTTTAGTGGATGATGGATCGGACGATAATTTTCAATTTTCAATTTTCAATTTTCAGCCAAACATCAAATTGGTCAAACATAGGAAAAAGTTAGGTAAAGGAAAAGCGTTAAAAACCGGTATTGATAATTCACAGGGAGAAGTCATAGTTTTTATGGATGGAGATTTACAGGATGATCCTAAAGATATTCATCGGTTTTTGGAAAAAATTGATGAAAATTATGATTTTGTGAACGGGATAAGAGCAAACAGGCAGGAAAATAGCTTGGTAAAAATTTATTCAAAGACTGCCTTTTGGTTTCTGAAAACCTTTCTTCGTTCTCCTTTCACCGATATCAACTGCGGTTTCAAAGTATTTAAGAAGGAAGTCTTAAAAGATTTTAATTTTTATGGAAATAATTTTCGTTTTTTCCCGTTGGCAACTTATTTGAACGGTTATAAAGTTACAGAAGTTCCGGTGGTCAATAATCAAAGAAAATTCGGAAAGACAAAGTTTGGCAAGTCTAAGATATTTGTCGGAATTCTTGATACCCTAACTGCTTACTTTCTTTTTAAATTTTCAGAAAAACCTCTGCATTTTTTTGGAATTATCGGAGGATTTTTGTTTTTTATCGGCTTTTTCATTAGCTTTTATTTAGCATTCGAAAGAATATTTTTTGGAGTTCTTCTTTATCAGCGGCCTCTGCTTCAACTTGGAATTCTCCTGATAATCGTTGGAATACAAATCGTGATGACAGGAATAATTGGTGAATTGATAGTTTATCTGAATAAGAAAAAATGAATCCGATTCTTGCCCTTATCATTGCCAACGTCATTTGGGGAGCTGCCTCACCCGTCTTTAAATTTGCGCTAACTAATATTCCACCCTTTACTTTGGCTTTCATACGCTTCTTTTTTGCCGGACTTATATTTTTACCATTGATGGTAAAAAATTGGCAGAAGCTATCGGTAGAACAATTTATTAAAATACTTTTAATCGGATTTTTTGGAATTTCGATCAACGTTTCCTTTTTCTTTTTAGGAGTGGTTAAAACAGAAAGTATTAATGTTCCGGTCATTGCTTCTTCCGGACCAATATTTATTTATTTTCTTTCAATCTTCCTTCTTAAGGAAAAACCGAAATTAAAAGTTTTAACTGGAATGTTAACGGCCTTGATTGGAGTGCTGGTTATTATTTTTTCTCCAGTTTTTTTGGAGGGAAAAAAATTTATTATCGGAGCAATTGAAGGAAACTTATTTATCTTAATTGCAACATTTGGAAGCGTTTTTCAAACAATTATTGGTCGTGATATTTTAAGGAAAATTAATGCATTTCAAGTTGCGGCGATTACTTTTTTATTCAGTAGTCTAACTTTTTTACCTTTTATACCAAAAGAACTTGTTAGTTGGAACATATCAAACCTTAATTTCGCCGGTTGGACGGGAATAATATTTGGCGTGTTTTTTTCTTCTGCACTTGCTTATTTTTCATTTTATTACGGAGTTTCAAAGCTTAAAGCTCAAGATGTGGGTATTTTTACTTATATTGATCCCCTGGCTGCAATTATTGTAGCGGCACCTCTACTTCATGAATATCCGAATCTGTTCTATATTATTGGAGGCATATTAGTTTTTGGAGGAATATATCTGGCAGAAGGAAGAATACACTGGCACCCGTTTCATAGATTAAGAAGAATTTAATTTTCAATTTTCAGTTTTCAATTTTCACCTGCCTGCCGGCAGGCAGGTTGAATTTTCAATGAATCAATTTATAAATAATTGATAATTGAAACATTGTAAATTTATTGAAAATTGTAAATTGGTAATTGGAAAATGTAGAATATACTTATGACAAAAATTTTAATCACCGGTTGCGGAGGTTATATCGGGTCAATTGCCGCAGACTTGTTTTTAAAGGCTGGATATCAAGTGATCGGTCTTGATAATTTTCAAACCGGTTATAAGAAACCGATCGAATTTTTAGAAAATAAATTCGGTAAAGATAAATTTAAATTTTATGAAGCGGATTTAAAGTCGGATCTGTCCCCTATTTTTAAGAATGAAGATAATATTTCAGCGGTCATTCACTACGCAGCTTCCTGCATTGTCGACGAGTCAATGAAAGACCCTTTTAAATATTTTAATAATAATGTCACCGGAACCGTCAACCTGCTTTCTGCAATAGACAAATTCGGCATTAAGAACATTATTTTTTCTTCAACTTGTGCCGTATACGGCGAAGCAGAATATTATCCGATTGACGAAAAACATCCTCTTAATCCGACCACCCCTTA
>CAYQTP010000079.1:318-4000 GCA_964420475.1 uncultured Gammaproteobacteria bacterium | reverse complement strand
ATGAGTTGTTCGTAAATGCCGGTCAAACAACTACCTGTGAAGTCGGCAATCAGCCAATCAATCCCGAGCTGCAGATCTCGAAATCCAATAACGGAACGGATAATTCCCAGGGCGGGACAGTGATCTATACTTTGACGATCAGAGCTTTAAACAGTCAAGTATTGGGAGTGATTGTCAAAGACCTGCTGCCAAAAGGCTTTACTTTCCAAAACGTAATTTCAATTATTGGAAATAGAGTTGGTGATATTACAGCTTTAGTCGGTGATCCTCATTATGCCTCACCCGGTACATATAATCTTGGCGATATGATAGCTGGTGACGAAATTGTGATCAAATATCAGGCGAAGATCGATGGTTCTCAAGCTTTCGGTCTTTATAAAGACGTCGCCTGGGCTGAAGGAACCGATCTTCAAGATCATAAGATTCTTGCAGTTGCCCAGCCAGAAGGTTATGTTGATAACTATTTCGTCGGTACGGCGGTCCGGGTCAACGGAACTTTGACCGAAGAGGGAAACACCGATATCGGTGAAGTTTTGGGCGCCTCCACTTCCCTACCCGCAACCGGAGCCAGTCCGATCTGGTTAATATTGGCGTTACTGTTATCAGTTTTTGGAGCCATTTCCGTGGCTACCGGCCTAATGTTTAAAAAAAGAAAGTTAAATATGATATTTAAAAAATTATTTATAGTTATATTGTTAGTCGCTGCCTGGTCGGTCGTCAGCAGCCAATCGGTATTTGCCGCAGACATTAGTGTCCGGTTATCCGAACCGAAAACTCCGACCCGAATTAATTACTTTACGATCGATTTTGTCGCCCTTGATCAGTCCGGCTCAGGCGCTAATCTAACCGCCAAATGTTATTACAAAAAGAATTTTGGCGACGGCTGGACCCAGTATGGTCCGGATATTGTCCTTAGTGCACCGGGCAACAGCGCCAGCTGTCAGGACGTTTCCCCGATCGTCAATACCAGTGAAAATACTTATTACTTTATGGTCAATGCCAACGGCGTCGACTCGGAAACGGTTTCCGTCACCTATGATTCACGGGAACCCGGCGCTCCCACAAACTATCATAAAGAAAAGACCGGCTGCGAATATAAAATATTTTTCAAAACCGCCGATGATGCCCAGACGACCAGAGTGGAGATCTACCGTTCTGAATCGACCACGATGTCGCTGAACGGTTCAACTAAAGTCGCCGATATCAACATCGGCCCGAATACCGAAGGCACCTTTACTCAGACAGTATCAGACTGTAACAAAACCTATTACTATGTTGTCCGCGCCTTTAACACCGCCGGCAATGCCTCAAACCCGATCGGAGACAGCGTGACCATTTCTTCTACTTCAACCACTACGACAGAAGAAGGAGCGATTCCCGTCACCAATGTGACACTTCCTTCCGGAGGAACCGCGGCAGAAGGAGGTTCTGTTCTCGGCGAAGAAGCCAAGGAAGGAACAGAAGAAGCTGAGAAAAAAGAAGAAGTGATCAATGTTAAGGATATGAAAGGAACAGGCAGTATTCTCGGTACTATCACGAAAAAAGAAAACCGCGTACCGGTCGTCATTGCAACCGTTCTCGGATTAGGTATAATCGGATATGGCGCGTACTACTTCATTCAAAAAAGAAAAAACGGACAAATATAACTTAAAAGTCAAAAGGCAAAAGGCAAAAGTTCAAGTTAAAAGTCAAAAGTCTGATAGAATCTTTAGTAACTTAATTATTGTTGGATCGATACTATTAATTTTAGGTTTTTCGATATTTATTTTAACTTTTTTACCGATCTTCAAAGAAGAAGCCAAATATGCACTTGGTAGTACGGGTTTTGCGCGCAAAACCCCCACATCAATTAAACCAGTTGACACCAATTTCGGAATCGTCATCCCAAAGATCATGGCTAACGCCAGAGTGATCGACAATGTCGACCCTTTCAACAGCCGGGAATATCAGTGGGCGCTGACCAAGGGGGTTGCCCACGCACGGGGAACGGCTTATCCGGGAAGAGCGGGAAACATTTTTATCTTTGCCCACTCTTCTTCCAACTGGTTTACCGCCAATCAGTATAATTCGGTTTTTTACCTCGTCAACAAACTGGAAAAGGGAGACAAGATCGAAATTTATTATAAAAATAAAAAATATATTTATCAGGTGACCGAGAAAAAAATTGTTGATGCCGGAGATGTTGAATATCTGAATCCCTGGGTCGCCGATACGTCGATCCTTACCCTGATGACCTGCTGGCCGGCGGGTACGAGTTTGAAGAGGCTGATCGTGCAGGCGGAAATCAGGCCACTTGACAAATAATCGCCGGTTATTTAAACTTTTACTATCAGTATGATTAAAAAATTAACTATTTTTCTTCTTGCGTTCTTTTTACTTTTTACCCCTTTTGTAGTTTCTGCTCAAAAACCTGAAGACTGGGAGCCGCCGGATAAAAACGGCGTCTATGATGTTCCCGGACAAAAAAATCTTAAGGTCCGCGTCTTTGTCCACGAGCCACCCAACCAGTCATATTCGCTGGTGGCTTGCTATGATGAAAATTCATCAGCGGTTGTCGGTGGAGCCGGCTGGCATCTTCCCCCTCTCTGGAATTGGTATCTTAATACAAATAGCGCTCCCTCGTCAATTAAAAATAACTTAAAAGCAATTGCCGATGATGCCTATGCCACCTGGCAGTCGCAGCTATCCGGCAAGGTTGACCTACACTATGCCGGTCTGACCACCATAAGCAAAAAAGCCTTTGATAATAAAAATATTGTCGCCTGGGGAAGGGCTCCGGGCAATGCACTCGGTGTCACCTATACCTGGTACTACCCCGATACGGGCCTGGCTGCAGAAACTGATACGATCATGAATAAAAAGTTTGTCTGGGGCTGGGATAAAAATCTCTGCGATACCAGTTATTATGATGCCCAGAATATCCTCACTCATGAACTCGGCCACTGGGTCGGACTTGATGATGAATATACCGGTGCATATGTTAATAACACGATGTATGGTTACGGATCCAAAGCCGAGATCAAAAAAGATACTTTAACAAACGGTGACATTGATGGAGTCAACGCTATTTATCATTAGATAAAAGCTTGACCTATGAAATACAAACTTTGTTTGCTTCTGGTAATTCTGGTTTTTTTAAATCTTATTGCATTGGTCTTTAAGTCGGTGAAGAATGAAAATATTAGCCAACCGACCGTCTTAACTCCGCTTATCAATCTCAATAGTTCCAGCGATAATCTTTCCGCTATTAATCCCGACGGAACGATGGGTCCTTCAAACTGGCAGGGAAACTATTCCAACAGTCTGCCCGATTCTGTCAAAGGTACCCTGACCTTCTATGTGACCGATCCGCCCTTAATAAAAAAAATCCCCCAACCGATATTCCAGAACCGACGACAGAAATGACATCTCCTACTCCGACCCCTTTAATTCCACCTATTCCCGGAAAAGATGCTAAACTAACGGCTTTATTACTGAGCATCAATAAAGTTGAAGTTCACCGGACCGCCAGCGATTCGGCTGCCGGCCGCTGGGAGACTTTGGATATCGGGACGGTTCCAAAAACGGTTGACTTTATCGATCTGGCCAATAAAAAACTGGACCTGCTTCTGGGGTTGACCGATTTGGAAGCCGGACGTTATACGGAGATCCGCCTTTATATAACATCAGGGCTGGCTAAATA
>CAYQTP010000079.1:0-308 GCA_964420475.1 uncultured Gammaproteobacteria bacterium | reverse complement strand
GTTAAAGTGGTAAGCACGTTTACAATAGAGGCAGGAAAGACGACTAAAATTATCATAGATATAAACTCCCAAAGATCGGTCGTCCGCACCGAAAATAATTATCTCCTCAAGCCGGTGGTGGCAAGAATGATTGTTGAGTAAATTTCTAATTTCTAATTAATCTCGTTACTAAATTAACCTAATTACCTAATTGATCTAATTAATCTAAATAAGCTCCAATATCCAAATCCCAATTGGTAAGTTGGTCATTATTTAAAAATTAGATTAATTAAAATAATTAGGTCAATTTTATTTTTTAACCTTCTGAT
>CAYQTP010000078.1:0-4047 GCA_964420475.1 uncultured Gammaproteobacteria bacterium | reverse complement strand
CGGAGGCAATTATCGGACAGTTAAAATAGGCCGCCTCAATTAAAGGCAGCCCAAATCCTTCAGAAAGAGACGGATGAACAAGTGCTAAGGCATTTTTATAAAAATATACTAAGTCCTCAGAGGACAAGCTATTAATAAATAATATCTTTCTCTCCTGTTTTAATCTATTGATTAATTGAAACAGACGATTTTTGAAAAAATCACTTGGTCCGAGAAGAAGTAATTTACTTGACGTTTTAATTGTTGAAAAGGCATAAATTAATCTCTCAACATTTTTATGGGGGTAAAAATTACCGACGTAGATAAAAAAATTGCCGAATTTTTCCGCCAGCTTTTTATTTTCCGCCGATTCTTTTATCTGATAGTTTATCCCTTCATAAATAAAATGGATCTTTTTTGATAATTCTTTTCCATAAATTTCTTCCAGCTGTTTCTTGACGGTATCAGTCGGAGTAATAATTTTTATCGACCCTTTTATCTGGCAGCGGAGAATGGTCCGGAAAAATAAATGCTTAACATTATATATAAATTGATTTTTTGTTGAAGCTTTGCCCGTTTTAAAAAGCAGCGGGGTTACATCGTGTACCGTAGCAATAAATTTTTTTAGATATAAAACCGGATAGCTGAAATAAGTAAAATGCATCAGGTCCAAATTATCAGAATAAAGTTTTAATGCAAAACCGATCTGCTCGCCTAGAGAGTGCCAGCGGTAACCGGCCATTCTTTTGATAATATTTTTATTTTTAAATGAAATTTTTTTATAATCATCAGGCATTAAATATATATAAAATAATTCGTCCTTAAGGTCCTTTTTTTCCAAAAAATATATCAGATTCTTTAAGTAGGTACCTATCCCCGTTTGAGAATATAATCGCGCGTCAATTCCGATTTTTTTCATTTTGTCAGATTTCTTTTGAAATCAATAATTAAGTAAACTAATTGATTGATCAACCAATTATGATCTTTAGCATAATGTTTTTTATAAAAAATTTTCATCGAATCGTAGAAATAAAAACTGGTTTTTTCTTTGATCTTTACGTCCTTTTTCTTTAAACCCGAGGCTGATTTTAAATGAAGCACTTTCCATAACGGATAGTAAATTATTTTATATCCCATTTTTTTTATTTGATAAGCCATATCAATATCCTCCCCATAGGCAAAATAATCCTTATCAAAACCGCCGAGCTTGCCGGCTATTTCCCGTTTTGTAAATAAAAAGGCGCCTGTCATGGCGTCGATTTCATGAATTTCGTTTAGATCCAGGCCTACCAGATGATATCCGCCGAATAATTTGTTTAATAGCGGAACATTGATAAAAGTCCTTTCCAGCCCTGAAAAATATGTAAAGGATCTCCAGAGGTTCGGAAATCCCCGATGAGAGGCCGGATCTATTTTTCCTGTCGGAAGAACCACTTTAACGGTTAATGCTCCGATGTCTTTCTGCATTTCCATTAACTGGATCAGGTCACGAAAATCAAGGTCGGTTATAATTGCGTCGGAATTAAGAAATAGAACATATTTTCCTTTGCTTTCTTTAAGTCCAAGATTGCTTCCTTTTCCAAAGCCAAGGTTTTTTTTGCTTAATAATATGTTAAGGCCGGGTGATTGTTTTTCTAAATTTGTCAGAAACTCAACCGTTCCGTCTTGGGAATTATTGTCAATGACGATTACTTCATGTTCGAGCGGATATTTCAGAAAGTTTTTTTTTAAAGAAAGAAGGCACTTTTCTAATATCTCTTTGGTATTGAAGGAGACAATGATAATTGAAAGAGAGATCATATGATTTATTGTTAATTATCGTTTAGGTGATTGTTTCATCCGTCTGGCTTTACCTCCGGTACCCACCTTTCTTGTCTCTTTCTTTCTGGGATCTCTAGTTAATAGACCGCCGGCTTTAAGCGCTGGCCGATAGGCGTCTTTATCGACTATTTCCAGTGCCCTGGCAATTCCATGGACTATTGCATCAAGCTGGCCGGTTGTTCCTCCGCCTGAGATATGTATCGAAACCGCAAATCTGTCCTGATTATTGGTTAAGGTCAGTGGAAGAGATATAAAGGTTTTTTCATAAGATCTGAGGGCGCTTTTTTCCAGAGACTTTCCATTAATATAAATTTCTCCCGCTTTAATATTCAGTTTTTCAACCAAAACTTCCCCCTTTTTTTTCGGAAGATAAAGTCTGACCCGTGCGACAGACCGTTTTCTCCTGCCTACTGCCTCGTAGTAATTGATGTCTTTAGTTTTTTTAGCCATATTATTTATTTATAAATTTATCTTTAAATTTATGTTCTGCCTTTGGAAATACATAGATCCGGTTTAATCTGTCATCACGGAATTTATTCTTTGGCAGCATTCCCGAAACCGCTCTTTTGATTATTTCCCGTGGATCTTTTTTTAACAGATCGGCAAAATTAATTTTTTTCAATCCGCCCGGATAACCGGAATAATTCGTATATTCTTTTGACAGACTTTTCTTTCCACTGACGACAACCTTTGAAGCATTTATGACGACAACATAATCTCCTATATCCATATTTTGAACATAACCTGTTTTATGTTTTCCCTGGACCAGTCTTACAATCTGAGGGGTTATCCGCCCCAAAATCTTACCGGATACGTCAATTAAATGCCAATCCCGGCTGGTCTGTTTTTCTTTAACGGATTTTGTTGAATGTGTTAATCTGTTCATATTTTTTTCTGTTTAATAACCGGATAAGCCCATTCGATCTTGCCCATTTCTGCGCCGTCTGAATCTCTTTTTCCCAACTTAATTATTCTTATATAACCGCCCTTTATTTTTCCTATCACCGGACTAATATCATTATAGGCGATCTCGATAACTTCATTGCTGTTTAATTTCTGCCTTAGATAGTTAAGATTGGACTCGGTTTTTACTTTCATTTTTTCCACCAGTTTTTCAATCACCGGTTTCATCGCTTTTGCTTTGGCCAAAGTGGTGGTCAGTTTGCCTTTTAAAAAGAAATTGACCGCCAATTTTCTGACGATCGCCCTATTGGCATCATAGCCATCGCTGAATTTTATTTTTTTCACTCCATGTCTCATATTTGTAAGGGCATTGCGCGCAATGCCCCTCCATAAAAATTAATTTAATTCTATTTCCATTTTCTTTAATTCCTCTTCGATCAGTTCGATCGACTTTTTTCCAACCCCTTTCATTCCGGTCAGCTTATCTTTTCCTGTTTTTACCAGATCGGCCACTGTTTCAATTTTTTCTCTAAGCAAAGCATTAATCACTCTTGAAGGCAGATTTAATTCATCAATGATAATTTCAAATAATTTTTTATCGATCGCCTCTTTTTTTTCGTCGGCCGCACTGATCTGTTTTTTCAATTCCGGTGCATCTTTTCCGGAAAGAAGATAATTAAAATATTCAGCCAGCAGCTCGGCGGCTTTTTTAAGAGCATCGATCGGCTTTATACTTCCGTCGGTTTCAATTTCGATAACTAATCTGTCGGAGTTGCCTTTTCTCCCTACTCTGGCCTCTTCAACCCGGACATTGACTTTCTTTATTGGTGAGAAAAAAGCGTCAACCGGAATAAAGCCGGTCTTTTTTTCCTCTCTGTCTTCGACTGTTGAATAACCGACTCCGACCTCAACGATCGCTTCAAAAGAAAGCTAGGCTTTATCATCGGTCATCTCGGCAATATACAGATCTCCATTTATCGGCTTGACTTCTCCTTCAATATCTTTTGCCAATACTTTTTTTGATCCTTTTCCTTCAAAGGAAACCTTATAAGGCCCGCCTTCTTTTACATCAAATTTAAGCTGCTTCAGATGGAGCATTATTTCCAGGACCGATTCTTTCACTCCCGGAATAGTAGAAAAAAGATGAGGAGCCCCGTCAAACTTTATATTGGTGACGGCTACTCCCTTCAGTGAAGAAAGAAGCGTTCTTCTGAGAGCATGGCCCATACTTTGACCAAAACCCTGTGGTAAAGGTTCAATAACAAACTTGCCGAAATTACCCTCTTCTATTTTTTGGGTGAAAAAAATTGGACTAAACATATTTTAAAATTCGACGTCAGTCGA
>CAYQTP010000077.1:0-4128 GCA_964420475.1 uncultured Gammaproteobacteria bacterium | reverse complement strand
TTTTAATTTCTATAACCCTTGTTTATTTTAAAAAAAATAATGCAATAAATTTTATTCCGATAAAAAATCCTCCAATTATTAATAATCCTGCCATCAAATCAGATGCCTCCCCAATCAGTATAGATTATCTGAGGTCTTTGAACATCACTTCAGAAAAAGTAAAGATTGAGAAAGAGCTGACCGACGGCAGCAATTACAAAAGATATATTGCCAGTTTTTCAAGCGAAGGAAACAAGGTCTATGGTTTGTTAACAGTGCCAATAAATAATGAACCAGCAAGGGGCTTTCCTGCAATTATCTTTAATCATGGATACATTCCTCCAACCCAATATCAGACGACGGAAGGATATGTATCTTTTGTAGATTATTTGGCCAGAAACGGTTTTGTCGTGTTTAAAATAGACTATAGGGGAAATGGCCAATCAGAAGGCGATCCGTCCGGTTCTTATTTTTCTTCCGCCTATACAATTGACGCAATCAGCGCCTTGAAAAGCTTACAAAAATTTGAGAAAGTTGATCCAAAAAGAATTGGTATTTGGGGCCACAGTATGGCGGGGAATCTCGTCATAAGAGCAATGCTCGTTTCAAACGAAATAAAAGCCGGAGTTATCTGGTCAGGTGCCGTCTATAGTTATGAAGACTTTGTAAAGTACAGGATTAATGATAATAGTTATATTCGTATGTCTACTGACAGTAGAGTAGAAATTACCCAAAGAAATAGGGAAACGTCACCCGAAATACAGAACATCAGAACAAATCCTCAAATTATTAATTTTAATAATGATTTCTGGACATCTATCTCTTTAACAAAAAATATTAATTACTTATCAAACCCACTGCAAATACATCATTCCATTGATGACCCTGTTGTCGACATCGGCTATTCAAGAGATCTAGTAAAAATTTTAAAAGATAATTCAAAAACTTATGAGTTCTATGAATACGAAGGCGGCGGCCATAATATCAGTTCTCCATATTTTGAGCAGGCAATGGAAAGAACTGTTAATTTTTTTAAAAAAAATTTATGATAAAAAAAAGTCCACATTTATCTTTTCAAAAAAGCTATACTGGTTTTTAATTGGAAAAATTTTATGCTGAAGTTACAACGTTCAAAAAGTAATCCCGTTCTAATTCCTTCGAATTTGCCATGGGAAGACATGCTTGTTTTTAATCCCGCCGCGACAATATATGATAATAAAGTGTATTTAATATATCGGGCAATGGGTAGAGCAGACATATATTCACGATTAGGTTTGGCCACAAGCTCCGACGGCATTAATTTTGAGAGAAGAAAAGAACCCTTACACTACGGTGGCGGCAAACCAAACGCATCTTTGGGAATAGAAGATCCAAGAATAGTTAAGATTGACGATACATATTACATTATTTATACGGCTGTGTCCGAAAACCTACAGGCGGAAGTAAATCCCAATTGGTGGAAAGAAAAAATTGATAAAAAACCAAAGATTGCCCTTTCAACAACAAAAGATTTTTTAACATTTGTAGATCATGATGTCATTGTTCCTAATCTTAACGGGAAAAATTCAAGCTTCTTCCCAAAAAAGATAAACGGGGAATATTGGCTTCTCTATAGAGCCGGGGTAGGAAAAACCTATTTTGAAAAATCCAAAAGTCTGACCGATTTTCGAAACGGCGTGTGGATTTTTGAAGAGCGGCCCGGTATGTGGGACTGTGTCCGGACAGGCATCGGCGCTCCTCCGATTGAAACGGAAAAAGGCTGGTTGTTATTTTATCATGGAGTTGACGAAATCAATACATACAGATTAGGAATAATGTTTATGGATCTTGAAAACCCGCTGAAAATACTTTACCGATCGCCCGAACCTGTTCTTGAACCGGAAACAGATTACGAAAAATATGGTTACGTTAACAACGTAGTTTTTACTTGCGGAGCAGTAGAAAAAGACGGTTTATATTATGTGTATTATGGAGCGGCCGATGAGGTGATAGGACTTGCAACTGTTGAAAAAAAAGATGTACTCGCACTTTTTTGAAATGTACTTTAAAAGACTTTTAAACTGGATAATTTATGGATTTAGAGTATAATAACCTGATTAATTAACATGAAAAACTTAGAAAAATTTTTAACGACCAAGGCTAAGGCCATTCGTATTATTTACATTTCTTCATATATCCCGCGCTACTGTGGCATTGCTACATACACCAAAGATCTGACAAATGCCATTAACCTGCTTAATCCCTATGCGCTGGCAGAAATTATGGCTACCACAAGGCCAAAAGAGCACATAAATTATCCGTGGGAAGTAAAATACAAAATTAAACAAGAGGATCTACGTACCTATCTTGAAGCAGCCAATTATATTAATCAATCGAGTAGCGATATTGTTTCACTTCAACACGAATACGGATTATTTGGCGGTCAATCCGGCGAATATATCATTCCGTTTGTAGAATCGTTAAAAAAACCTCTGATAACCACCCTCCATACAGTTCCAGATGATCCAAACGGCCGGGAAGGAATGATCTTGAAAAGGCTAATTAAAAAATCAGATGCGGTAGTTGTTATGATGAAAAAAATCAAGGAGAAACTGATCAATAAATATAATGCCACGAAAGAAAAGATTATCATCATTCCGCATGGCACTCCCGATCTTCCATTTGTTCCGACAGATACACATAAGGAGAAAAAACAACTTAACAAAAGAATGATTCTCGGCAATATCAATCTATTATCTCCAGCTAAAGGAATTGAGTATGCTTTAGGCGCCGTAGCGATCATTGCCAAAAAATATCCCGATGTTTTATATCTGATAGTTGGACAAACCCACCCGGTATATTTACAGACCAACGGTGAAAAATACCGGAATTTTCTTAAAAAAGAAATAAAAAGACTTAAAATAGGAAAGAATGTCAGATTTATCAACAAATATCTTTCACTTGATGATTTAATCGTTTGGTTGAAGACCATCGATTTTTATATCACTCCTTATCTTGATCCTCAGCAAGCCACCTCCGGAGCACTGGCTTATGCGGTAGGGGCTGGAAAATGCTGTATTTCCACTCCGTATTTATATGCAAAAGAAGTCTTAGATGATGACAAAGGTGTTCTTGTTCCTTTTAAAAACTCCGGTTCGATAGCCGCTGCGGTTATGAAATTATGGAAAAATCGGGATAAAAAGGAAAAAATCAGACAAAAAGCCTACGACTATGGAAGATTGATGACCTGGTCAAATGTCGGGCTTCGATACCTCGATCTTTTTAAAACAATTACTTTTTCCAAAAGACAAATTTAATGAAGGCGATATTTTCTTTAAAGCATGTTTCAAGATTAACCGACCAGACAGGAATAATCGAGCATTGTACTTTTACTACACCAAACCGCAAAGAGGGATACTGCATAGATGACAACGCCAGGGCCTTGTTAGCTTGTCTTAAAGTTGGAAAAAGAGAGAAAAAAACAGCTCAACAACTGATCCATATCTATCTTGGATTTCTTGTCCGGGCTTGCGATAAAAAAGGATTCCACCAGGACCTTGATCCGGACTTAACCTGGAAGGATGATGCCGGAGTCGAGGATGGATTCGGCAGGGCAATGGTAGCACTGGGTGAAGCTATTTTATCGGCGCCGCAAGATAATCAAAGATCTACCGCTGCCCATGTCTTTGATCGACAGGCCTATTTAATTCCGACGATAAAATATCTAAGGGTGATGGCTCAAGCAATAATTGCCATTAGTAAAAGAATAAAATTCAAGGGAAAACGAAAGACCAACTACTTTGGAAAAAAACCGCTTGATTTAAAAAAAGAATTAATCGTTTTGTCCGATAAACTGGTAAAAAATTATCAAAAAAAGTCTTCGAGATCATGGAAGTGGTTTGAGGATATTATTGCCTATGACAACGGCCGTCTGCCGTATTCATTATTTATTGCTTTTCAGGTAACTAAAAATAAAAAATATCTTAAAATCGCTAAAGAATCTTTAGATTTCCTTATCAAACAAACATATGATAGTTCAAAAAATTGTTTTTCTTTTACAGGAAATAAAGGATGGCATCGGAAAAATAAAAAACCGGCTGTTTTTGACCAGCAGCCTATAGAAGCCGGCAGCATGGTTGAAGTATGTGCTAAAGCATATGAAGTACTGAA
>CAYQTP010000076.1:0-4128 GCA_964420475.1 uncultured Gammaproteobacteria bacterium | reverse complement strand
ATTTTAAGAAATTTCACGGTCAGAAAAGGGACCGTTGCATCTATTATCAGTAAAATGCATTAACAAAACTGTTTGGCGAATATTTCTAAGAACTTCGATTTTGGGTTCTTCTGGACTTCCTTCAGTAGGTGGTGTCGAAAATTTTGTATATTCATAAACCTTACTGCATTTTAGACATGTTAATTCGAGAGTGTAGCTCTTTGATCCCCGTTCTTCATATTCTTGATTTACAATTATTTTAACCGGTTGTATTTTAGGTATCTCTTGCATAAAGTGTGAGTCCGGGGAGACTCGAACTCCCAACCAATGCCTTAAGAGGGCACTGCTCTACCAGTTGAGCTACGGACCCAAATTTTGTGCTTCCAGGAGGAATCGAACCCCCATCACTGGTTCCGAAGACCAGTACTTTATCCGTTAAGCTATGGAAGCAAAATCACTCCTAAATTATAGCAGAATACGATATATTAATCATTTTGGATATCGTTGATTATTCTCTTTTGTATACCAATACGTATTCTTTCCTAATGACATCAATCTATTAAACGGAGCTTTTAAATTATTCGGAAAGATATCTTGTTCAAATCTTTTATTGATATAGCAGATAACTTTTTTGGGGTCATAATTTTGTTGATATTTTCTATGGCGGTCAAATGCGCTGGCAACCAGGTCGGCAATCGTTACGTAAGGGACAAAACGGTGTCTTTCCTCTAATTCTTGTTTAGTTGGCTGCCTCTCATCTAATTCTCCGATCCAATGCTGGTCAGCCGCTAAAGCATAGCTTTCATTCATTCCTAGTTCTCTGATCAATTCAGCCCCCATCTTGCCGTGAGATATTAATAACCGATGCTGTTGTTCTGTCAGATCTTTTTCCTTGACCCGATTGATTATTGCACTGGGAACAAATAGTTTTCCTATGTCATGCAGCAAGCCTGCCATAAAAATCTTTCGGGATTCTTCAGTTGACAAGCCTGATTCGATAGCCAAATTATAGGCAAAATGAGCTACCTGAAATGAGTGATTAAAAGTTACTTTATCGTGTGTTTTTAATAAATCGATTAAACTTTTTATTTTGTCCTGTTCCGATTTGTTTTGCAATTGACTAATTTTCTGATATATCGAATCGAAATAAGAATAATCATATTGAAAAATTTCCAGCATAGAACTGAGATTATAACTTAATTTCTATTGAATTTCCTTTCTATTTCTTCTATATTTAAATTATGGTAAAAAAAGCCGCTACCCTTTTTATAGTTTTTTTGTTTCTTAATGTCTTAAATTTGTTCTTGATCGATAAGACCTATATTTATGCTAGGAACCGTCAGCAGATAGGTAACATTTTAGGTGAGATCAGCCAGTTTAACGCCTCATATAAAAGTAATTCCGGCGGGAATTATGAGGCAGAAATTCAGGTAGCCGACGGAAGGGTAGCTAATCTCAAATCATTTTTTCGTAAACACAATTCACCATTATATGATTTTGCCGATAAGATAGTTGAGGTTTCTGACAGATATCAGTTCGATTACCGGTTATTACCGGCGATTGCGATGCAGGAATCAAATCTTTGCCGTGTCATACCGGAGAATTCCTTTAACTGTTGGGGATGGGGTATTTATGGAACTACAGTGACCAGGTTTGATACTTATGATGAGGCAATTGAAACAATAGGCAAGGGTATTAAAGATCATTATATAGATAAAGGGTTGGTAACTGCTTCAGCTATTATGAATAAATATACTCCATCCTCGAAGGGCAGCTGGCAGTATGGGGTCAACACGTTTTTGAAAGCGCTTGAATAAATATTATTGTACCGATCTTGAATTAGAAAGTTCCTGCGAAAGTGAATATTGAGTACCTTGTTTTTTAGATCGAACCGCAAATAATGAACCCCTTTTTTTCTTTTTGGAAATTAATGTCTGGAGCCAGGTTTTTGATTCGCCGACTTTAGCCCGTAAAGTTTTCAGGATACCCAAAACTAATTCTAAGAAGCGGACATGGTAAATACCGGGTTTTTCCGGAAGATCGTTGATTGTTAGTTTTTCGACATCGCGAATGTCATTAATAAGTGAAGCATCAGCCCGTTTGATCATTTCAATTTCTTTCTTTATAGCTTCGGTTAGTTCCTTAATCTGCTTTTTAATGAGGGTAGATTCGTAATATTCCTGATAGTTAAAAATTTTTACTTCTTGTTTTTTTGATTTAGGTTTAAGCTCCTCTTTATTATAATTAAATTCTTTCTCTAAATTGTTATCTTCTTGGTTGTTTCCGCCAAAAAACTGATCAAGCATTCCTCCGCCGATCTTCCCAAAAGCATCGGCTGTATTTCTTGCTGTTGAAGTTCCTAAATCACGCAAAGATTCAAGCGGATTTTTGGATGGATCGTTTTGATTTTTGATCTTTGAGCTTTGAACTTGTACCATGACTGTATTTTACTACAGGCTAATTAGATAGTCAAGAGTCTTCTGTTTTCGTAAAATTGTGGCATAATAATAGCTGTTTTGTTCAGCTCTTTTCCTTTCTTTTTCATCTTTAATATTGATAAAAAGCTTGTCCAGATCGGCCTTTTCAACTTTAATATTTTCCTTATCTGCGATTTCAGATAAGGCGAACTCGAGCTTATAGGTATCTTCCGTTTCCTTCCTAAACTGAGCTTTTAGAGATTCCATTGTCAAATTTTTTGATTTTAAGTAGTTTTCAGTGGTCAGACCAATTTTTTGAATTTCATCAACCAGATGGGTTAGACGGTGATTGATCTCTTCGTCAATGATCAGTTCCGAAACCTCCAGCTTGGCCTCTTTCAAAATAGCGGTTAGAACTTCATTTAAAAGCCTGTTTTTGTCATCTTCAGGATTTTTCGGTCCGCCGGTTGTTCCTTTATCCTTTCCCGGGATCCAAATTTTTGATTTTTCAGCAGAAGCTTTGGCTTCTTTAATAACCTTTCTATAATCTCCAAGTTCAACTACCGGCTTTTCTGCCAGGCTTATCTTAATCTTCCAATCTTCATTTTCTTTAGCTTTGACTAGTTCAACCTTTGGTGAAATGATCGGCTTAAGATTTTCTTTGTCAATAATTTCTTTATAGATACGTGAGATAAGCTTTTGGGCTAATTCCTGGTAGACTGATTCTTTGGTAATATGTTTTTCCGCGATATTTTTTGGTGCTTTACCGGTGCGGAAGCCTTCAACGGTTAATTGGCTCTGTAATCTGGAAAAGGCTTCTTCTTCCTCTTTCTTTATATCTGCTTCTGGAACGTCGACAATGATCTGGATGGTACTTTTAGGTAGTTTTTCTTTTTTGAAGCTGTACATAATTATTTATAATTGTACAGGAAATTGGTTCGAAAGCAACGTTATTTTCTCTTCTTCTTTTTCAAACTGTTTAATAAAAAAGTTTACTCTGATCGCCCAAGTTGGACTTTCTGAATAAATAGGACCGATATCTTCAACAGTCAAGGCACCTTTTTTCATATAATTGTTTTTCAGACCTTTGGCAACAGCTTCAAAGCTGTCTGACCAAGTACTAAACATCATATAGCCTCTTCCCCAGCCAAAAGGATTATGAGAGTTCGGCCAGATAAATTTTCCGAATGTTGATTCAAGTCCGGCGATAGATGGTAAAAGATAACAGTCTATTTGATATTTTATACAGGTCTTAACAAAAGATTCACTTTCTCCGGCCAGTGGAGAGTCATAACGTTTAAGAACTGATTCAATGACAATTTTAAGTTTTTTCTCTTTTAATTCTGAGATAGCTTTCTTATCGATAAAAGACAGATGTGTCAAAGGAGCCGAAGAACCGGCAACAATTTCAGCCTTAACAGGAGTTACCGAGAAAAAAATTATGAAAATGAAAAGTATTTTCAAGATTGTTTTTTTCATAAAAAAAATCCTAAAGCTTTTCTAAAAATTAGAAGAACCTTAGGATCTAGTCAGTATTATAGCAGAAGACTATAGGTTTGTCAAGTAATATAGGTTATTATCTTATAATCAATAAATATGGAATTTAGGTCAAAAAGTTGTTTAAATAAGAGTAATTATCTGGTAAGATTATGGCATTGGGCGCATAGCTCAGTTGGCTAGAGCGTTACATTGACATTGTAAAGGTCTCAGGTTCAAGTCCTGATGCGCCCAC
>CAYQTP010000075.1:2631-4149 GCA_964420475.1 uncultured Gammaproteobacteria bacterium | reverse complement strand
TTGAAATTGATTAGAAATTAAGAATTAAAAATTAGAAATTTGAGTAAGTTACTTGATTCCGACGATCTTATACTGGATTTTGCCGGCCGGAATATCGACCTCGACCATGTCGCCGACCCTTTTATCCATTAAGGCCTGGCCGATCGGAGAGTTCTGTGACAGTTTTTTGTTCATCGGGTCGGCTTCGAATTCGCCGACGATCTGAAATAGGTCGTTTTTTCCGTTGGCCTCTACCGTAACCGATGATCCGACCTGGATCTTGCCATTGGTATTATTATTTTCTATTACTTCTGCATTATTTAATATCTCCTCGGTTTCCCGGATCCTGCCTTCAACAAAAGCCAGCTCTTCCTTAGCGGCATTATATTCGCTGTTCTCGGAAAGATCACCCATAGCACGGGCTTTTTGTAGCCGGTCAACCGCCTGCGGTTTTTTGTTTTTTATCAGGTCTTCATGCTCTTTTTGCAGATCTTGATGACCTTGTTTAGTTAACTGTATTTTTGCCATATCTTTTTAAAAACAAAACCCCCTCGGAACACTTTTTAATTTAGGGGATCAGTGGTAAAATAATACCTGAAAGCACCTTAAAAGTCAACTTTATTAAAAGGCAGGTCCCATAGTCTAGTGGCCTAGGACATTAGCTTCTCATGCTAAAGACACCGGTTCGAATCCGGTTGGGATCACAAATTCCGGAAACACCTCTTTTTGACTTCCAGATTGTAACTCTTTATCATTAAATCTATCGGGGAAATTGGCATTATTAAATATATAATTATAAAAGGAGGTGATAAAAAGATGAAAATAAAATCAACTCCAATACATTTTATCTTAATAGGTATAGGGTTGTGGTTGTTATCAATGTTACCCATTTATCCTAGTTTTTTTGCAACCGGATTACAGATATTAGGATTAGCTGCTTTTTTGGTTGGCTTAATAAGGCTTGTAATGGGTTATTTAAAAAAGAAGAAAGTTTAATAATTTATCTGGCAGCCACGCAAGGTAACTGAAAAACATTCTTAAGCTTGAAGATGTTCACCCGATGATTCTTGCTTTTTACTTGAAACGGGATTATAATATGCTCTAAATATGGCAGGTTCAGTTATTGAGGCAAGAAATGGGAATCCGGAAACGATCAGGCTAAGAAGGGCCAGTATATTTCCGATCGCTTCCTTTTTAAGAACAGAACGAGAATTGGGTCTCACAATACCAAGTTTTGATTTGGTTTGTACTCCTCTATGGTCTCCAAAAACTGAATCATATTTATTAACTCAAACTGTTCGTCGGACAGATCTGACGGGAATTTTTCCTCATTTAATCGGGATTGCCCATGATCCGGAAGAAGCACTGGGGTATGTGATGCCAATAGTGACAAAAACTTTAAAATGGCTGGAAGCGAAAGGAAAAGCACAATATGATGATACAATAAATGCCCTTCTTCACGATGGTCGATGTTCACTGGATAGTCTTATTAACCTTGATTCAATGTGGGGTAATATCGTTAATGAAATAAAAGGACTT
>CAYQTP010000075.1:0-2531 GCA_964420475.1 uncultured Gammaproteobacteria bacterium | reverse complement strand
GATACTTCAGCTGATAGTCTTAGTTTGGAAGAACAGATTTTAAGGAAGCTTGGAAAAGTTGGGAATGATTATACCCGTATCCTTATTGAAATAATGAAAGGAAAGTTAACAGTACAACAGCTACAAGAACACTATCCATGTTAACAATAGACTCTTAAAAAACAAACTGAAACTGCTTTTTTATTGACCCTGGGCTTTTGCTTCCAGCTCAAATACCTTATCATGAAATTCCCAGAATTTGCCCTGATCAGCTGCACAGAGCGATGCTTCAGCCGCTTTTTGGGCATTGGGATGGATATTAACTAAAGGCAGATGTTTATAATATAATTTAACATCATTTTTGTATTCACTTAAGATCTGTTTAACGGTTGGATAAGCTCGGACACAGAACGGACATTCAAAATCAGAGAATTCAACAATGGTCACCTTGGCATTCTCAGGACCATTGGCGGCCATGCCTGTGACATCAATTTCTTTGGCAACAGGATCAAAGGCCTTATTTTGCGGATCGGAACAATATTTCTGCAGTTCCGTCGAATAAGCAGTGCAGTCAGACGATGCTGTTCCGTCAATCTGCTTATCGATTATCTCCTTGAATATTTCAAAAGGGAAGGCCCCGGCTAAAAACTGTCCATTGATAAAAAATCCCGGTGTGCCCTGGACGCCGACGGTGGCTGCTAAAGCACCATCTTTTTTGATTAAATCACTTTTTTCACTCGAGTCTAAACATTTATTAAATTTTCCGGTATCAAGCCCCAGCTCTTTAGCATATTTTTTAAGATTGACGACAGAAATAGGTGATTCCTGCTGAGCTTGAGGAGCGGCAGTTCCGGTGTTTGAAGCCCCCAATTTTTTTTCAAGAGATATAACTTTAACCACCATAAAAATGAGAAAAAGAGTTATCACTCCCATCATTATGTAAAGGATATTGTTATTCTGGGAACTTGCAACAGAGGGCTGAGTCATCGGTTCATTATTTCTTTTTTTAGCTCTAGGCATATTAATAAAAATTAATAATTAATAATTAAAAATTAATAGTTTTTTTGTTATCTTATAACGATACCGTTTTTTAATTTTTTGTCAAGGGGGATAAGGGCAAATTTTTCCGGATCATCGACGACCATGATCATTCCATTGGATTCACGTCCCATCAGTTTTTTTGGTTCAAGATTGGCCAGAACTATATATTTGTTTCCGATCAAATCTTCGGGTTTATATAATTCGGCCAGCCCGGAAAGAATTTCAACCGTTCCATAATCTTCTCCCAGATCGATCTTCATAACAATTAATTTTTTTGATCCTTCAAGAAGCGACGCTTCCTTCACCTCGCCGACCCGGAAATCGAGTTTGTCAAAGTCAGTAAAAGCCACTTTATCTTTTATCATAATTATCTGGCGTAAATTCTATATAGATTACTGCCGATTTTTTCGGACTTATAAATTTCGATTTTTCCGATCTCCTCTGTATTTTTGACATGGGGGCCGCCGCAAAATTCCATTGAATAGTCTTTTATAAAATATACTTTCACCATATCGGGATATTTTTCCCGGAAAAAAGATTTGGCTCCAAGCTTGACCGCTTCTTCCTTGGGAATAATTTTAAATTCCACCGGTAATTTATCCTGAATTTTATCATCGATAATTTTTTCCACTTGTCTTATCTGTTCAGCGGTTGGCTTGACAATCGAATAGAAATCGAATCTCAACCTCTCTCCTGTGATATTGGATCCTTCCTGTCTCACAGAATCTCCCAAGATATCAAAAAGCGCCTGATGAAGCAGGTGAGTGGCTGTATGATATTTGATGGTCTGAGCCGAATGATCGGCCAGTCCGCCTTTAAACATCCCGGCAGATGATGCCCGGGAAAGATTTTTATGTTTTTCAAACTCTTTTTCAAATTCAAGCTTATCAATATCAAAACCCTTTTCCTTCAGAAGTTCCTGAGTTAATTCCATTGGAAATCCATAGCTTTGATACAGATCAAAAACCTGTTTTCCGGATGGTTTATCGGTTCTCTCCAAAATCTTAAGACCTTTTTTTAAAGTTTTATTAAAACGGTCGATCTCCTCTTTGATTATGGGTTCAATTTTTTTGATATCAGAACTTACGAAATAAACATCCTGATAGATTTCAATGATAGCTTTTACGGCCGGAATAAGATCTTCAGCTTGAACGGTCTCCCCTTTCAGCTGCAGCATTTTAACGGAGATTCTTCTTAAGAGGCGGCGCAGGAAATATCCCCGTTCCTTATTTGACGGAACAACATCAATATTGATCAGGGATGAAGCGGCTTTTAAATGATCGGCAATGATCCTGATTTTTTGTTTATTAGTTTCTTCACTGTATGTTTTACTGCTGACCTTTTCAACCGCCGAAATTATCGGCTGGTAAAGACTGGTCATAAAGACATCCGGGTTGTTATTGGCGGCGGCTAATATTCTTTCCATCCCTCCGCCGAAATCAACATTTTTTTTAGGCAGTTCTTCGAAGGTACCAGACGGTACCTTCTTATATTGCATGAAAACAGAGTTG
>CAYQTP010000074.1:0-4178 GCA_964420475.1 uncultured Gammaproteobacteria bacterium | reverse complement strand
TCTTAATTTTATAATTGCCGGCCGGGCCGGTTGGAAAAACGAAGACGTTTTTCAATCTATTAAACGATTGGGACTGGAGAAAAAGGTTAAATTTGCCGGATACGTCGAGGATGCTGATCTGCCATATTTATATAATGGCGCCAGCCTGACCGTCTACCTGTCATCTTATGAAGGATTTGGTCTTCCGCCGCTTGAGTCATTGGCTTGCGGAACCAAAGTAATTGTAGGAGATAACTCTTCCTTAAAAGAAACAATCAATCAGGAATTTTTGGTTGATGTCGATGATAAAAATAAAATTCTTGAAAAAATGGAGCATTTATTAAGCAATAAGATAAATATCAATTCTAAAGAAGTTAAAAACAGATTCAATTGGGAAGAATCGGCAAAAAAGTTCTTGAAGGTTATAACCGATTTAACTAATTCAACAAATTAAACTGATTTAATTAATCTATACCTTTCTAAATCGGAATCTACCATCATTTTAACCAACTCTTCAAATGTCACTTTTGGCTTCCAATTTAAATTTTTTTCCGCTTTATCAATCCGGGCTTTTAGAACGGGTACTTCAGCCGGCCGTTTAAACTGAGGATCAATAACCACATATTTCTTCCATTCAGGAATTTTGGCGTATTTAAAAGCCAATTCAACAAATTCACGGACACTATGGCTTTCACCGGTTCCGACTACATAATCATCGGGTTTTTTTTGCTGCATCATCAGATACATCACCTCGACATAATCACCGGCAAATCCCCAGTCGCGCTTGGCATCCATATTTCCTAAACGCAATTCTTTGGCTAAACCCATCTTTATTTTGGCTATCCCATCGGTGATCTTTCTTGTCACAAACTGCTTTCCACGGATAGGAGATTCGTGATTGAAAAGAATTCCATTACAAGCATAAAGACCGTATGACTCCCGATAATTAACCGTCATCCAATAAGCATAAACCTTGGAAACGCCATAGGGAGATCGGGGGTGAAAAGGTGTTTTTTCATCCTGATAGCCGTTGGTATGCTGCAAACCAAACATTTCAGACGTCGAGGCCTGATAATAATGTGTCGTTGGTGAAAAAAACTTAATGGCATTTAATAAATAAAGGGGTCCTAAGGAATTAACTTCCGTTGTCAGTTTAGCCTGATCAAATGATGATTTGACAAAGGACTGGGCGGCAAGATTATAAACTTCATCCGGATGAATAGTCCGAATTAAATTTAATAATGATGCCTCGTCATTCATGTCGCCTTCAACAAAGTCGATTTGGTCGGTCACTCCGATATAGTCGGGGTTAGAAAAATTTGGGTTGGAATAACGTCTGATCAATCCATAAACCTTATAACCTTTATTCAGTAAGAACTTAGCTAAATAAGGTCCGTCTTGTCCCAAAATTCCTGTTACCAGTGCTGTTCTTGCCATATAAGAATAAATTATAACAGATTATTTTAATTTCTATTATAATTGTAAGATGATCCAAAGACTTTTCAATTTTATCAAGAAACCGACGAGTAAAGATATTGTGATCAATACCATAGGTAACTATCTGAATGTGGTTTTTATTGCTTTTTTTGCTTTTTTGCTGGTTAGGATAATGCAGCCTTCAGAATATGGAGTATTAAGCGTTCTGTTGGGTATTTCCTATGTTCTTGCCAATATTCTTGATTTTGGCACAACTGCCAGTATCTATTCCTATCTCCCGGCGATGATCGAAAAGAAGCATAAAAATATTTATATTTTTCTAAAAACAATCTTTTTTTATCAAACCGGTTTTTCTGCGGTGATTATTCTACTTCTTTTTATTTTTTTTCCACAATTGGATAAAATTTTCTTTAAAACCGGAGCCCCGTGGTGGGAGTTATACATTACAACATTTTCAGTCCTGTTTCTTGTTTGGCAAAACTATGCCATGAATGCGCTTTTCGCCGCAAAAAGATTTCTCAAGGCCAATATCTTTTTAAATCTTTCCAATCTGATAAAAACTATCGTCATTTTTGTTTTGATCCCTTTGAATCTGATTACGGTTGGTTCAATTATTTTTGTATTTGGTATTATCGGACCGCTCATCTTTTTTCTGCTTTTACTTTTTGAAAAAAAATATATTATTTTAAGAATTTTAAAAGCTCCGGTTAAAAAAGAGGAGTTCCGTTTTGGTTATACGGTAACATTTTTTATTGCGTCGCAGTTTTTTAATTTAGCCCAACGGATGGATCTTTTCTTATTGTCCTACTTTTTGTCTAAATCACCTGAGGTGGGCTATTACGGATTAGCCCAAAAAATAATTTTGACCGTTATTGCCTCTATTGCCAGTATCACTCAAGTCTTATCACCAAGATTTTCAAAAATTTCAACTAAGGAGGAGGTCCGAAAAGAATTTAAGACGGGTTTAATCTACCTATTAATTCCAACCGCTTTTTTTATAGCTTTATTTTTCACTCCTAATATAATTTTTTATCTGTTTTTTACAAAAAAATTTGCCCAAACCGCCACTATTACTAGAACGTTAACCTGGCCATATATTATCTATACTTTCCTAAACCTTCCGCTTCTATTTCTTTTATATACGGTCAAGAAACCCGTATTTATTTTGATCTCCAATTTGATAATTTTTATTATCATTACCTTCGGTTGTTTTTATCTTATTCCGGTTATGAAATTGTCCGGACCGCCGGTCGCCCTGGCTATTTCGTTTTTTATCGGTCTGATCGTTCTTTCAATTACCTCGATCATGGAATATAAGAAACTACCGAGCAAGACTATTTAATCCATTGTTCGTAGGTTAATTCCCGGAAGCTGGTCTCTTTTTTTAAGCTGTAGCCGCTTTTTTTTAGTATGGATTTATAATTAAATCCATAAATTTCAGAAGTATAAGGAATAACAATTATTTCTTTTTTTAACCGGATTTGCCCGCAGTAGTCTTGAGGAAGGCTGGTTAATTCGTTGACTTTTAGATCGGTCGAGTAATATGTGACCGGATCGCTCGATCCTGTGATCATATATACCGGTTTATCTTTCGGTAATCTCTTAACCAAACTTTTCCAATCCTCCCGATGAAATTGGGGTAGTAATAAATAAACTAAAGAAAAAATAATAAACCCCGTTGCCAAAATAACATTTTGTGGATGTAATTTTTTTTGGCGTGATAATCTAAAACCTAATAATATAGATAATATTGGAATCAGATAAAGGAATCGAAAAAATTGAAGCAGAGGAGTAATAAATGAAACCAAAAATCCTAAAATTAATGGAAAAATAAATAAATAATCAAATAAATAAATATTTTTGAATTTTAATTTATCACTTTGATTTTTGATATTTAATATTTGATATAAAACAAATGATGTCCATATTCCTGCAATTCCCCAATATAACCATTTTGGATAAAAACTGATCCTGCCAATGGAAAATTTGATTGGAATTAAAAGTAAATTTTTGATATTGGCTTTACCCAAAACCCGTGACCAATTGGTAACTTGAGACAGACTTATTTTTGAATGTATTAACTGCTGATAAAGCAGGGGAGAAATAAATAAAACAATAAGTATAAAGTATAAAGTATTTAGTATGAAAACTTTAAAATCCTTTTTATATAAAAAATATAAAAGTATCGTTGAAATAAAAAAAATAGAGCCATAAAAACTAAAAAATGCCAATGTAAAAAAAAGGTTCATAATTATTAAATTTTTTGCTTTTGACTTTAATTTCTGACTTTTTACTTCTGACTTTTGACTTCTAAAAAAATAAAATAGTCCGCTCGTAAGAAAAAACGTTGCCATCATATACATCCTTGCTTCCTGAGAATAGTAAACTACCAGAGGATTAAATAGAAAAAATACCGCAGACCAAACACCACCAATCAGATAGACAACATAACCCGTTGCCAGGCTAAATAAAATTGACGGCATTCGTAAGGCAATCTCTGAATATCCGAAAAAATTAGTCCATAATTTCATCAATAGATAATAAAGCGGAGGATGAAAATCATTTAGCGAAAATCCGGGAATTATTTGTAAAAATTTGAAATTTTTTACCACGCTGGCCGTCACCGCTTCATCTAACCAGAGCGATTGATTAAGCGCGATCAAACGAATTAAAAAGGCAAAAAATAAAATGAAGAAAATTTTTTTACTCATTTAGTATAATTATACAAAAGCGGGATTAGTTCATCGGTAGAATATCTGCTT
>CAYQTP010000073.1:0-4189 GCA_964420475.1 uncultured Gammaproteobacteria bacterium | reverse complement strand
AACGGTTAGGAATGAAATCATGTTCGAATGTATCAAAAATCTTATTTAACCGGTCGTCAAGGTTTACGGCATTCGGGATAAAAGGTGAAAGCGCTTCAATGTCCCGGGACAAGCTTTCCGGTAATCCCGCCTCCGAAAGGAACCAATCAACGTCTTTAAAATGATCATTGACAGCCCTTTTTTCAAGATATTTAAAAGCCCTTTTTCTTACCTGCTCCATAGTCCGGTCAAATTTGATCACATATTCATCGTGCGAGGCAACCGCTGTTTCGGCTTTTTCCAAAAGTGTAAGAACGATCTGAAGATATTCATGACGGTCATTTTTCCTAAAAGCTTTATTTAATCTTTCCCTGATCTCTCTCTCATCGACCTTCCCCAGCCAGTGTTCCAGCTGGCCGACTTCCGAATCAAAAAGAGAAATATTGCGTTCCAGAGCCGTTTGGCTGATATACCAGGCAAAGTTATCACCTTCTGCGCGGCGCCGGCCTAGGACCTGCATCAGCTGTAATCTGTTTTCCGGCAGATTGTGAAGGATGACACGAAGATCCGGCGCCTTGCCGTCGGCTTTCATAATATTGACGCCAAAACCGGCGGCGCCTGAAGAGACAATGATACGGGCTTTGCCTTCGGCCAGGTCGCGATAATCTTGTTTGGTTGACACTTCATATTCGGCAACTTTTTTAGGGTCCGAAGGTTTGGTTTCGACATATCTCACCTGTTCATTAAATTTTTTCTCGCTTACCCCTTTGTCTAAGAATTTCCGTTTCAATCTTTCATAAATTTGTTTTGCCTGCAGTGTGTTATAAGAAACAATTAAAGCCGGTTTTTGTTCCAAAGTTATATCCCCGACTAAAGAATTCATTGCCTCCTCGTCGTTCTCCAAAACGTTTGGGTCGGGGGCTTTTTTGACCTCAGAAGGTGTAATTGAGGCAATTTTTTCACCGGTCGCCCACTCCAAGAACCGGCCGAAAGAGCTGCTGCGGATTTCTCCCGTCAAGGGGTCGGGAAAGAGAAGGGTGCCTGAACCGCAGCGGATCCGGTCGGCCGCAGTTGCTATAAATGACTGGAATTGGGAGGTCCGGTAGGACTTTGATTCCTGGGGAACAAACTCGAACCGGCCGTGATGGGCCAGTATTGCCAGATGCTGGTCATAGCCAAACTCATGAGATTCCAATATCTGATCGGTGTACTTATCACGCACCTGGGGTTTGCCGTCCGGAGATAAAGTATATGAAGTACCCTCTTCCTGATAAAGTCGGGAGAACCTGCCTGCAATCTCCTCAACCATCTGCTGCTGCAGACTAATCCTTTCATCTTGAGCCAGATCTTGATCCAATTTGGGGGGAAACCTGTTTTTTGGCAGCCTTTTACTAAAATACTCGGCCATATTGGTAAAAAGACCATCCCTTTGTTTCCCGTCAAAACCGAATCTTTTGGCAATGATCTCAACGCCGTCGGTAAAATACTGCAAAGGAGCGGTATATTGTGATTTACCCGTGAACATTTTAGTCAGGTCGATCTGAAAAAGAGCCTCTTTTGCTTGAGAAGTTAATTCATGTCCGCCGGTCTTCTCCTGAAAAGTAAAAACAGGCACCTTACTTTCCTGAAGCGTGGTAAGCTCACGGTCAATTACATAGCTGACCAGCCAATCGCGGGTCGAGGCCATTATCTCATCCGGTGAGTGATATTCGTGTTTCTGGACTGTCTCATAAGGAGTTTTTCTATTATAAGGAACATCGGCCTCGTCCAGAAAAATTGTCGGAACTTTTTTTTGAAAATTTTCCTTATCTGCGGCAGCAGTAAAAACCAAGTCCCGTTCGGTCAAAAAAGCGATTTTCGGACCGGTTTCGGCAAATCCGTTTAAAAATTCATTTCTTTCTTTGTCGGGACCGATCAATTTTTTCCACCAATAACCGACTCTGACCTTATCTTTTGTTTCCTGGGAAAAACTGCCGGCTGATAGATTTTCTGCAATCATTTTTTCCTCAAGCGGCTCATCAATATAACCTCCCTGTTCTTCAGGCGGGATGGACACCTCAGTAATTTTCAGCGGTATTTTATCCAGGTATTTTTGGGTATGGCTTTTAAGTTCGGATAGGAGGGCGTCATCGGCTGTAGAAAGAACGGCTGCTTTTTTGTCCGAAGTCAAGGCTTCGACAATGGTTGCGATCGGAAAGATGACTGAACTTTTCCCCTCGCCCGTCCCGACGTGGATGTGAAGCCCGTCAAGAAGCGCCAAGACCGCCTCGATCTGTCTTTCCTCCTTTACTTCATCGTAAGATTCGGGAATTGAAAGGCGGTTGAGGTGGAAAAAATAAGCGGCCGCCACTTCCTGAAAATCAGCTTTTTTCGCCGGCTGCTGATTGAATAAATCGTAGTTCTCCTTAAAAATTTCGGAAGACTTGCCCGGCTCTTTTTGAAATTGGTAGATCCAGTTTTGGATCTTTTTATTTCTGGTTGGTTTTTCTCTGGTAAACGCCTCTAGTCGATTTATAACATTATTTAATTTTGGGTTTTCCTCCGGTGAAGCCATAATAATAATCATTGTATACCTGTCTTGCGCTGGATTGCAACCAGAAGGATTATGACTATATATTAACTTTTTCCAGGTCAACGGCGTTTTCCAAAATTATTCCAATCCGGCCTTCCCGCTCATTGACCTTTCCTTTGAACATGATAATCCGGTTGATATTCAAAAAAGATTTTAATATTGCATAGCTCCGGGGAAAAACCACCACTTCGATGGTGCCGCTCTCATCAAAAACCTGGAGGATCGCCATCTCCTCATTATTTTTTTTGGTTTTGACGGTTTTTTTTCCGCTGATGAGTCCGGCTAAAATAAGAGACTTGTTTGCGTCCTGGATGGTCACTTCACCGATTTTTTTAGTCGTTTTTTTTTCAATTATCGCCTTATATTTTGCCATCGGATTTTTACCGATCAAAAATCCGATCACCTCCCTTTCCATGGTGAATAATTTATCTTCCTCAAACTCCTTTATGCTTTTAAAATTATCGGTTAATTTTTTTTCACCGGTAGAAAAAAGGTCATACTGGCCTTTTTCGGATTTAATTTTTGCTCTTTGAATGTCGGAAACGACAAGCGGATAGTTCAACATTAAAGTAGCTTTGTTAGCAAAGTGGGAAAAGGCGCCGGCCTTAATAAGGCTTTCAACGGTTCTTTTGTTAACCCGCCTTAGATCAACCCGTGACAAGAAATCTTTTAAACCATGAAAGGTCTGTTTTTTCCGTTCCTCAAGGATGGAATCGATGGCCGCCTCGCCAATATTTTTTATGGCCGACAGACCAAAACGGATCGCCGGCCCCTCAATGGAAAAACTATAGATTGATTTATTGATATCCGGAGGCAGAACTTTTATTTCCATTCTCCGGCATTCTTCAATTGCCTGAGACATTTTTATTTCCCGCTGCGGTCCGGCCACCCCCTGCAGTTCGGCCGTCAGGAGCGCCGTCATATACTCGACCGGATAGTTGGCTTTTATATAGCCGGTCCAGTAAGCAATCAGTCCGTATGAGGCCGAATGAGGTTTATTAAATCCATAGGCGGCGAACTTTTCCATGAAGTTCCAGACCTTTTCGATCATCGCCGTTTTATATCCTTTTTTCAAACATCCTTTAAAAAACTTTTCCTTATCCTTTTTCATTAATTCTTTTTTCTTTTTCCCCATCGCCATCCGGAGATTATCAGCTTCGCTCATGGTAAATCCGGCAAGTTTATTGGCAATTTCCATCACCTGTTCCTGATAGACCAGGACGCCATAAGTTTCCTCTAAGACCGATTTAAGGTCGGGATGAGGATATTTTATTTTTTTGGCGTTCATCTTGCCTTCCAAAAATGACGGAATAAGATCCATCGGACCCGGCCTGTAAAGAGCGACCATGGCGGAAATATCAGACAGCTTGTTAGGTTTAAGCTCCTTGGCCAGATGCTTCATCCCGCCTGACTCAAGCTGAAAGACGCCGACGGTGTCGCCTTTGGAAATAAGATCGTAGGTTTTTTTATCATCGATCGGGACATGATGGATGTCAATTTTTTTTCCGGAGTTCTTTTCCACATATTTTAAAGCCTCTTCAATAATGGTCAAATTTCTTAAACCCAAAAAATCAACCTTAAGCAGTCCGATAGCTTTTTGATTGGAAACGGCGTTCAGATCAAGACAGTACATGTCAT
>CAYQTP010000072.1:0-4215 GCA_964420475.1 uncultured Gammaproteobacteria bacterium | reverse complement strand
GTCGGGGTAGCGGGACTTGAACCCACGGTCTTCAGACCCCCAGCCTGACGCTTTAGCCATCTAAGCTATACCCCGTAATTGGTTAATTTTATCATAGATATGATTTATAATATGCCTATGGAAATAAAAACGATTTCAATCAAAAAACCGGCAGAAATTAATTTTATTTTAGCCCAGACGCATTTTATCAAGACAGTAGAGGATTGTTATGAAACCTTGGCTGAAGCAGTTCCGGGGATAAAATTTGGCTTGGCTTTTTGTGAAGCCTCCGGGCAAAAAAAGATACGCAAAGCGGGGACAGATAAAGAAATGGTTGATCTGGCTGTCAAAAATGCGGAAAAAATTGGAGCCGGTCATTCGTTATTTATTTTTCTCAAAAATGCTTTTCCGATCAATGTTTTAAACAGAATAAAAAACCTTTCAGAAATAGCCCATGTTTATTGTGCCACTGCCAATCCAACCGAAGTCATCATCGCAGTCACAAGACAAGGCCGGGGCATCATCGGGATTGTTGATGGCGGATCACCGACTGGGATTGAAAATGAAAAAGAAGAAAAGGATAGAAAAGGGTTTCTTCGTAAAATCGGCTATAAAACTTCTTGATTTTTATTGTAAAATAAACCCATGATAAAAATTTCAAAAGATACGGTTGAACATATAGCTAAATTAGCCAAAATTCCGGTCACAGATAAAGAAAAAACAGAATTGACAGCAGGATTTAATAAAACCTTAAATGTAATTGATAGCCTTTTCAAGGTTGATGTAACCGCTGTTGAACCTATTTACCAGGTTACCAAGTTGGAAAATGTATTACGGGAAGACGTGATTGATGAAAAAAAAATGTTTTCTCAAAAGCAAGCTTTAAATAATACTAAAAGTAAACATAATGGATATTTCGTCGTGGATCAAATATTAGCGGAAGATTAAAGCTTTTCAAAAATATGGAACTAAATAAACTAACTTTAAAAAAAGCTCTTGACCTGATTAATAAAAAAGAAATTTCCTTAAAAGATATTTATAAAGACATTAATAAGGCTATAGAAAAAGATAATAAAAAACTTAATATTTATCTTTCTTTGGATAATAAAGCCAAAGAAGTTGGTGAAGATCAAAAAAATAAACCGTTAAGAGGTTTACCGATAGCTGTTAAAGATAATTTCTTGACAGTTGGATTGCCAACGACTGCCTCCTCAAAGGTTTTGGACGGTTTTATGCCGCCTTATGAATCAACCGTAACCGAAAGATTAAAAGAAGCCGGAGGAGTCATAATCGGAAAGACAAACATGGATGCCTGGGCCCACGGATCAAGTACTGAAACTTCTGATTTTGGTCCAACCCTAAATCCCAGAAACCCAAGACATTTGCCCGGAGGCTCGTCGGGTGGAAGCGCCGCTGCCATAGCCTCCGACATGGCAATTGCAGCAATTGGAAGTGAAACCGCCGGGTCAATCCGCCAGCCGGCAGCCTGGTGTGGTGTGGTTGGATTAAAACCAACCTATGGTAGAGTTAGCCGTTATGGTGTAGTGGCTATGGGCTCATCCCTTGATTCTCCTGGTCCTATCGGAAAGACAGTTGAGGACTGTACACTAATTTTTAATCAAATTGCAGGATTTGATAAAAATGACGGCACAACTTCTTCTTTGCCCACCGTTGATTACACAAAAAAAATAAAAAATGGTGTAAAAGATATGAAAATCGGGATCTGTTATATTGATCATCCTCAGATTAATAAAACTGAAGCGGCAAAATCAATTAAGTCTGCCGGGGAATTGTTTGAAAGATTAGGAGCAAAAGTTGAACTGTTATCAACTTCCCATAATTTGGAAAAAAATAAGGTTTTGAGCCATGAACACGCTATTAGTGTTTATACCCTAATACAGAGGGCTGAAGTGTCGAGTAATTTATCACGCTATGACGGTATTAGATTTGGAAAAGACAGAAGCTTTTTTGGTCATGAAGCGAAAAACAGAATAATGCTTGGTGTTTTTGGCATGTCCAGCTTGGTTAGTCAGGAAGAGTTAGTTTACGAGTATGCGCAAAAAGTTCGCAGTCTCTATATTCAAAATTTTAAACAACTTTTTTCTCAATATGACGTTTTAATTTCGCCGACTTCGCCAAGTTATGCTTTGCCGCTCGGCGCTACTTCAGGGGACGCAATGTTTGGCGAACTCCAGGACCTGTTAATTGAACCAAGTTCACTGGCGGGCAATTGCGGGATATCAGTTCCCTGTTTCCGCGACGAAAAAACCAATCTTTATCTAGGGCTAAACATTATGGGAAATTATTTTCAGGAAGAAAAGGTATTGCAGGCAGCCTATGCATTTGAACAAGAAACAGAATGGAATAGTTGGGTAAAAAATAAATATGGATAAATATAAAGTCATTATTGGAATGGAAGTACACGCCGAACTTAAAACAGAATCTAAGATGTTCTGCGGTTGTAAAAATGACCCATTTCATGCCCCAGAGCCCAATAATTATACCTGTCCTGTTTGTTTAGGGTTTCCCGGGGCATTACCGGTCGCTAACAAAAAAGCAATCGAATGGACCATAAAGCTTGGATTAGCTTTGGGCTGTAAAATTAACCGGTTCTCAAAATTTGACCGAAAGCACTATTTTTACCCCGATTTGGCAAAAGGTTATCAAATTTCCCAATATGATTTACCATTTTGTTATGATGGAGAAGTTAGGACATCGTTTGGTCCGGTTAGAATTACCAGGGTTCATTTAGAGGAAGATACGGGGAAGTTAATTCACGACACTGTTGACGGTAAAAAAGTTAGCTTGATCGACTTTAATCGAAGCGGGACTCCACTGGTCGAAATTGTTACCGAGCCGGAAATTTATTCATCGGCTCAGGCCAAAGAATATGCCAAGAGACTTCGTCAGATTATTCGTTATCTAGACATTTCCGACTGTGATATGGAGAAAGGGGGAATGAGATTAGAGGCAAATATATCATTGCTAGATCGAAGATCAAAGATTAAAGATCAAAAATTAGAACTTCCAAATTATAAAGTTGAGCTTAAGAATATAAACTCTTTCCGGTTTTTGGAGCGTGGAATTGAGTATGAAATAGAAAGACAGAAAGAAATATTAGAGTCCGGAAAGATTCCTGATCAGGAAACCAGGGGTTATAATTCTGAAAAAAACATTACTTATACCCAAAGATCAAAAGAATCTGCTGAAGATTACAGATATTTTCCGGATCCGGATCTGCCACCGGTCAGATTTGATGATAAATGGTTTGCTGATATCAAGTCATCTGTTCCTGAACTGATCGATTCGGTTTTTAATCGTTGGGAAAAAGATTACCAGGTTGACAGAAAGCTTACAGAGCTGCTTTTTGAGACAGCGGCTGAATCAAAAAAGATCACGGAAATATTTTTAAGTTTATCCCGACAAAAATTACCCGTTGATAAATTTGTCAATGCAATCATTAATAAAAAGCTAACGATCAACTTATTTTATAAAAATGCTGATGAAATCGTAAATATCTATAAAAAGTCAATCCAGATAGACGATATTACTGATAAAGAATTAGAAACGTATATCCATAATGTTTTGTCTTTAAATCAGAAAGCTGTAGCCGATTATAAATCCGGAAAGAAAACGGTCATGAATTTCTTAGTTGGAATGGTAATGAAAGAAGCTAAGAAAAAAATAGAGTTTAAAAGGATTGAGGCACTGATAATTTCAATGCTTACGTAGTATATAATTTTTCTATGCCTTTCTCTTTAGTTTTATTTTTTTTATCGATTGGGGCGATATTTTTTAGTGATGTTTTTAATACTTATAAAACCTCTCAATTAAGTTTTCTCTTGGTTTTATTAACACCAGCCTTACTTTTCTTATCGGCAAAGATGGAAAAAAAGAAAATTTATGTTCCGGTTAAGGAAACGGCATTTTACCTTCTGTTTATTATTTTTTCAACGATCTCGACTTTTTTAGCTATTAATAAGGACACGGCAGTACAATTATTGTTAACCTATTATTCGGGGTATTTATTTTTTATCTTTGCTTTTAATTACCAAGAAAATCTGAACAAATATTTTAAGTGGTTTTTAATAATAATCTCCGTATTTTCTTCATTGATATTTCTAATTAATAAAATTTACCCCCTAAGGTTGTTTAAGGATGGAGCGAGCCTGTTTTATAACGGCTATTATCATAATGAAGTTGGCAACGTAATTATTCTAGGAATTTTGATTTGTT
>CAYQTP010000071.1:0-4238 GCA_964420475.1 uncultured Gammaproteobacteria bacterium | reverse complement strand
TCTTTTCCCTCAATATTGATTCTTTCATTCCTTGATCAAACTTTTTTTGCGTTTTTGAAGAAAGACTGAATTCAATTTCCAAAACTTTTATTTCCCGGTTGACAAAATTAATTTCTTTTTTAAGTTTTTCTTTTAAATTATCTTCTTCAAGCAGCGCCTGTCTTTCTTGGGGTTTTAGATCTAAAACAACAGCGATCTGATTGGCAAAATTTACCGGACTTTCGGTGTTGAGAATATTCATTAAAAAAACGAAGTCGACCGTCTTCCCTAAATTAATAGCTTTCTTGATTTGAGTGGAAATATATCTGATCATCGCTTTAACCTCATCGTCTTCAATGATTTTTTCCTTTATGACGACAACTTTAGCTTCAAACCAGCCATCTTGTTTAGTAAAAGACATCACCTTAACTTTTTCTATTCCTTTGACCAAAGCATTTACTTCACCTTTATCACCGGGTACGGTTTTATCAACGGTAGCCAATACTCCGATCTGGAAAAGTTCGCTGCTTTTCGGATCGTCCTGGGCAGGATTTTTTTGCATCAAAAGAATCACTTTTTTATCTTTTCGGAGGGATTCATTGATGGCCGCCACGCTTTTAGACCGGCCAAAAACCAAAACATTTTCCGTACCGGGAAAAACCATTCCGTCCCGGACGGGTGCTACTGGGTAAATATATTGTTCTGACGCTCCAATTAAAAATGCCATATGTTTTAGCAGTATATCAGGTTAATTGCTAACTGTCAATCCCCATTTTTTAAGGTTAAACCTATAGTATTGATGGGGTATCCTGATAATCTAAACCCACGTAATCGTTCAACTATCTTAGACTAATTAAATAAATAATTTTGTTAATTTATCAAAATCGGTAAATCTTTCTTTATCAACAAGTGTCTGCTCTTTTAACTGGGGTAGTTGATCGGTATAGGACGGTTTTTCTACTTGATAGATTATACCCAACGGAAATTTTTCTTCGTTCATTTCCAGACTTTTTTGCACGGCTATTTTAAAATCATCTTTTTTATACTCCGTATCTAGTTTATATACTTTTTGAAGATAGTATTGGTAGGTATTGATTTTATTAAAAGTCACGCATGGCTGCAGAATGTTTATAATGGAAAAGCCTTTATGTTCTATTCCGGCTTTTATAAGAGAAATGGTGTGGGGAACATCACCGGCAAAACCCTGGGCAACAAAAGTCGCTCCGGAAGTTAAGGTCAGAGACAAAGGGTTGATCGGTGTCTCCAAAATTCCGCTTGGTGTCGATTTGGACTTAAATCCTTTTTGTGCTGTTGGTGCAACCTGGCCTGTTGTCAGACCATATACTCCATTATCATGAACAATAACTGTGATATCGTGATTACCGCGGCAAGCGTGAATCAAATGATTTCCTCCCTCGCCGAAACAATCGCCATCGCCGACGATGGCGATTACCGGTATTTTGTGATTGGCAATTTTAATTCCAACTGCATTTGGAATCGCCCGGCCGTGAAGCGAATGAATCGCGTAGGCATTTAGAAAGTCGTTCATATTTCCCGAGCAACCGATACCAAAAACCACCGCAATTTCTGACGGATTCAAACCCGACTGAATCAAAGCCTGCTTGATAGCAATTCCAATTCCCCAGTCTCCACACCCCGGACACCAGGTCGGATCATAACCGGAAAAATCTTGTATTGTACTCATATTATTATTGTTTATAAACTCGTTAACCAGTTAACGCGTTAACGAGTTAACGTGTTTAATAACTTCTTCTGCTGTTATTGGTCTGCCATCATATTTTAAAAACTTTTCTTTAATTTTTATTCCTGTTTCCATCGTTAATAATTTTCCGAACTGTCCCCAGGAATTATTTTCCACTAAAATATATTTTTTGTTTTGGTTTAAAAGCCCGGTAACTTTATCTTTATCTAACGGATATATATGATTAAAATGAATAAAAGCTGAATCCATTCCTTTGGTTTTTAATAATCTTTGTGTCTGCAAAATTGCACCTTTAACTGAACCCCAGGAAACAAAAACTATCTCGGATTTTTCCAGGTCGCCGTAAACTTTCGGCATTGAAAAATCACGGTTTAAATAAGTTTTCCATTTTCTGCCTCTTTTATCTACCTGATCGGTCCTTGGCTGAGCTTCTTCAGTTGTATGTCCGTCTTCAATATGTTCGTAAGAATTTGCCTGATAAAAATATCCGGGAGTTCCCGGAATCAATCTCTCTGAGATTCCATCTTCAGAAACCTTATATCTTAAATATTTTTGATCTTTGATATTTGATATTTGATTTTGGTTAATGGTTTTTCCACGATTAATTTTATATTCTGATATAAATTTATTAACAAAACTTTTTTCTACACTTTTGTGCGATTCCGATAAATACATATCCGACATAACGATGACCGGCAGTTGATAAATATCAGCTAAGTTATAGGCCTTGGCCGTCAATTCGATCATCTCTTCATTATCTCCCGGAGCTAAAACAATCTTCGGAAATTCGCCGTGACCGGAGAAAACTGCAAACAATAAGTCGCCTTGTTCCGTCCAAGTCGGCATCCCGGTTGCCGGGCCAGGCCGTTGAGCAACAAAAATAACCAGCGGAGTTTCCGTAATTCCGGCAAAAGAAACCGATTCTACCATCAGGGCAAATCCACCGCCGGATGTACCTACTGCCGATCTGACTCCTGCAAATGAGGACCCGATGGCCGTATTGATTACGGAAATCTCATCTTCGGCATGGCGGACTATAATACCGGTTTTTTCTTGCCAGGAAGCTAAATCGGTCAAAACTGTCGAAGAGGGTGTCATCGGGTAGGCGACATAAACTTTCAGATCGGCAATGATCGATCCCAAAGAAAAAGCATCATTTCCGGTCAGAACAAGTTTTTCTTCACCCTGTTTTTTGACCAAATAATTTAAAATTGAGTCTGAATAATTTTTCTTAACCGTATCAAAACCCGCCTGAGCAAATTGTTTATTAAAATTAATGACTTCCTCCCCCTTTTTAGCAAACTGCTCGGAAATTATTTTTATCAGCTCATTAATATCTCCCCCTAAAAGTCCGACTGATACGCCCAGGGCAATCGTATTCTTCATGATCGACTGGCCCTTTAGTTCCGAAAGTATTTTTTTGAAAGGAACGACTATTTTTTTAATATTCTCTTTTACCTCAAACTCTTCTTGATCAAAAACTACTAAACTTTGTGCAGTCAGCCGGCTCTTATGTCTATCGTAAGTCTCTTTATTTAAACAAACCAGAACATCGATCTGCGGTTTTAAATAATCAATTTCATTTTCTGAGACGTTCACCTCATACGCATTATGTCCACCGCGGATTAAGGATGGATATTCAACATAATCAAAAATGTGATAACCGGAGCGGGTCGCGATCTTTGAAAAAACAACTCCCGTTGTCATTATTCCAAAGCCTGCTTCTCCCCCGATCAGCCAGGTAAAATTTATCATATTATTTTGGAAATACTCTGTTTCCTTTTGCGTCTTCGATAATTATGGCGGCTACCGGACAGGCTTTGGCCGACTCAATGATATTTTCGATCGTATCCTCATCAACTGTCTCCAAGATCACCGCTTTAGCTTCTTTATCCAAAACATAACCTTTTGGGGAAACGGCAATGCAGGTGGCCGCTCCGATACACAAGTTTCGGTCAACCCAGACCTTATAACCGGACTTTAATGTAACCGGTCCGGAAGGATTCTTCTCATCTTTTACTTTTGGATCCATAATTGATTAAATTTAAACTAATAATTTTTGTAACGCCTCTAAAGATAATAAAGCGCATTTAATTCTATTTACCCCCAGATTTATTCCTAACATCTTAATGATAAACTTCGAGTCAAGTTTTTTCAATTCTTGTTTTGATCTGCCTTTGACATAGTCGGTCAACATCGAAGCAGAGGCATTTGAGATAACGCATCCTTCCCCCTGAAATTTTATTTCTCTTATTTTATTTTTTTCAAAATTAACCGTCATCTCTATCTTGTCGCCGCATAATGGATTGTTGACTTCAATATGCTGGTCAGCTTTATTTATTTTACCCTGATTATGCGGATGGTGGTAATGGTCGAGGATGATGTCTTGATAAATGTTCATAATAATATTTTTTGTACTTTCTTTAAACCCTCTGCAAACTTTTCAACATCCTCTTTATCATTATAAATATAGAAACTCGCCCTGACCGTTGCCGGAACACAAAGCCGGGTATGTAATGGCATAGCACAATGATGA
>CAYQTP010000070.1:0-4368 GCA_964420475.1 uncultured Gammaproteobacteria bacterium | reverse complement strand
TTATCATTATATTTTTTATAGTTTCTCTGATCAACCTTTTTGCCAAATGAAAAAAAATTTTTTCCGATATTATTACTGGTTATTCTTAGAATTTGTTAAAAAGTATTCGCGGCTGATTTTAATGAGCTTTTTTATTGGGTTTATCAGTCTGATCGGTTTTTTATCGGTTTCTCCTTATTTAAAATTAATCTTCAATAAGCAGGAAATAATCGGACTGATCGGCAGCTTTGATTTTACCAATCTGCCTGATGAAATAATGACAAAGGTATCCAATGGTCTGGTGACAGTTAATGAGAAAGGGGAAATTGTCCCTGTTTTGGCTAATTCCTGGGAAGTCAAAGATCAAGGGAAGCAATATCGATTTTATTTAAAAAACAACCTTCTCTGGAATGATGATAAAAAATTCAGCGCCTCCGATATTAATTATCAATTTAATGATGTTAAGGTAAAAGTAGTCGACAAAAATGTAATTGATTTTTATTTAAATAAACCTTTGGCGATTTTCCCGACTTATTTAAACAAACCATTGATCAGGCCTCCTCTAATCGGGATTGCCGGCTTTTATAAATTAGGGAGATTTAAAATGCAGAACGGTTCTCTTAAAGAATTAACTCTTATTCCCAATACAAAAGATCTGCTGGCAATTAAATATAAATTTTATAATAACGAGTCGGATCTGGTAACGGCTTATAAAAAGGGCGAGATCAATGAAATGACCCTGACAAAAAAATCAGTAGCCGATACTTTTGCAAGTTGGAAAAACAGTCAGATAGTTAAATCGGTCGATTACAGCCGGCTGTTAACTTTATTTTTTAATAATAAAGAAAAAAACTTTGCCAATAAGGACGTAAAAGACGCTTTTTCCATGATGATTGATTACCAAAAATTATCTGATTTTGGTGAAATTGCCCGGGGGCCGATTCCTCCGATATCTTGGGCTTATAATTCCTCCCTAAAAGCAAATATATATGATATTGATACGGCAACAAAAATTATTAAAAAAGACATTGAAGCCACTCAGGCGGCACAATTGAATTTATTGACATCCTATGACTATTATGATGCAGCTGATAGTATAGCCGGTGAAATAAAGAAAACCGGATTAAATGTGGACATTAATATGATCTCCTATGATCGGCCGGATAACTTTGATCTGCTATTGGTTTTCTGGAAAGTTCCCCAGGATCCGGATCAATATTATTTTTGGCATTCAACTCAAAAAGAAGGTAATATAGGCAATTATGCCAATGTTAAAATTGATAAACTGCTTGAGGACGGCCGGTCAACAATCGATATTGAAGAAAGGGAGAAGTTCTATAAAGAATTTCAAAAAATTATCCAGGATGACCCGCCCGCGCTCTTTTTATACTATCCATATATTTACACGGTTAAAAGAATTTAAATGTGCCGGGGAGAGGACTTGAACCTCCATACCTTACGGTGCAGCCTCCTCAAGACTGTGCGTATACCAGTTTCGCCACCCCGGCTATTTATCGATTCAAATTATATAATAAATCATGTGCCCTGCGTGTGTAATTACAATTGGAGGGGGATTGTTGCTTGCTAGACAACTTGGAGTCAATGATTTAGCAACAGTAGGTTTATTAACAGTTCTCCTTTCAATATTTATGGATATAATTTTAAAAAAGATCAATCACGGAAAAGTTTTTTTCCCCTATCAAAAAATATTTGTTCCTTTGGTGTTATTATTAATAGTGATATTAACTTTTAAGCTATGGAACTAAATAAAAAGATCAATGAGTTTTTAACTTTTCTTAAAAATGACCTACTTAAAAAAATCAGCAAGATGTTTATTAAGATGTTTGATTGTTGCCGGGAATAAATGTAGAATAAATTTAAATGTATTATTAATTTTTGTTTAAATATTATGTTTAATCTAAAAGGCAAAAAAGCTTTAGTAACCGGAGCATCCCGTGGAATAGGCAGGGGAATTGCCCTGTCTTTAGCTGCAGCAGGCGCGTCGGTGGCCGTTAATTACAATTCAAAAGTTCAAGAAGCCGAAGCGGTCGTAGCTGAAATTAAAAAATTAGGGGTCGATTCATTTTCAGTTCAAGCCGATGTCTCCAAAAAAGAACAGATTGTCAAAATGTTTGAAGAAATAAAGAATAAATTTGTCCAGCTTGATATTTTAGTGAATAATGCCGGAATAGTATTTATGAATCCGATAGATAAAATAACCGAGGAAGAATGGGATAAGGTATTGGATATAAATTTGAAAGGTCATTTTCTCTGCGTTCAGGAGGCGATCAAAATTATGTCCAAAGGAGGAAAGATCGTCAATATTTCTTCAATCGCTTCAGGCGGAGTCGGAGTCGGGTTCGGTAACATTACCCATTATGCTTCTTCAAAAGGCGGAGTGATTGCTATGGTGGAAGATCTGGCTATTGAGCTTGGTCCGCGGGGTATTAACATTAACGCCATCGGTCCCGGTGTGATTGAGACAGACATGACGACCGGACTATTGGCTGACGAAAAAACAAAAGCGGGTATGTTGGCTAGAATTCCAAAAGGAAGATTCGGCAAACCGGAAGATATCGGGGCGGCAGCGGTTTTTTTAGCATCCGACGAAGCCGATTATATTACCGGCATCGTAATTTATGTTGACGGCGGGTGGTTAAGTCAGTAAGATGAGGATATGACCTTAACCGAACTTTCTTATTATTTCCGAAAATATCTGCCGTATGTCATCTTATTTTTTATTATCTTTCTGATCTTTTTTTATTCAATTAAACTAACCTTAATTTATTTAAACTCCAGTAAAACTACAGTCGTTTACACCAATCCGATCTTTGGAAAGATCGGTCCGCCGGAGATTCCTCAATCGACAACGAGTGCAAACCTGAAATTTACTTTAGATACGATAGAAGGGGTTCCGGTTACCGCCACTGAAGCCGCCAAAGTTTTTTTTCTGCCTCAGCTTAACCCGCGTTTTGGTTACAGTGAAAAAATCTACCTTATTGCCAAGAGCTTTGGTTTTGATACAGCAGTAGTCAGACATAAATTGGTTGATAAGACAGCTACTTTTGCTGACGCAGATAAAACTTTAACGATAGACATATCTAATTTTAATTTTAAATTTGACAGAAAAGTCGATGACGCATTATTTTCTTCCCCTCAGCTGACTATTCCTACAAAGGCAATTATTGAAAACAAGGCAATCGATTTTCTTAAAAAAATCGGCCGCTATCCTGAAGAACTTGGAAAAGGCACGGTCAATGTCATTTATTTGAAACATAATCCGGGAAATGAAAATTTTATTAATGTTGAAAAAAGTTCGCTCGCCCAGTTGGTAGAAGTTGATTTTCAACGTCCTGATATTGATGGATACTCGGTGGTCACTCCTAAATTTTTTACCAGCCAAAATTATGTCATTATGCTCTTTCAAGGAACTGATTATCAAATAATAAAAAGTCAGATATCTTTTTTTGAAAAATCTGAAGAACAAGTAGGTACTTACTTAATAAAAACGGGAGACGAAGCCTGGTCGGAACTAAATAGCGGTTTGGGCTTTGTTGTCGCCGGAACCCAAGGACAACAAAACATCGTAATTAAAGATATGAAGCTTCGTTATTTTGATCCGGACATTTATCAAAGCTATCTCCAGCCGGTCTATGTATTTTTGGGAGAAGGAAATTTTGTTGGATACGTGCCGGCTGTTAAAAATTAAATTATAAATTAGGATTTACATAATCAATATTTTCTTCGATCCAACTAACGATATTTCTCGTATCATTGAATCTATCGAGGCTTTTTAAAATTACGATAACAAATTGGTGGCCGTTTTTTTTGTAAAAGGAAACGAGATTTTCTCCGGCGTTTTCCGTATAACCGGTTTTTAGACCGCCTAACCCCTGGATTTCTCCAAGCAGTTTGTTGACATTGGTCAGCTGATGAAAATATTTAAAATCAACATCGGAAATAGTGATTTCCTTGATAGAAACGATTTTGGAAAGATAAGGATTTTTAAGAAGTTCTCTAGCGGCCAGAGTCAGATCAAACGGGGTTGTATATTGATCCTGATTGTCAAAACCGGCCGGATTCTTGAAATTAGAATCATTCATTCCTAAAGATTTGGCTTTTTCATTGATTTTCTTCATAAATTTTTCCTGGCCGTAATTATCAGCCAAAACAAAAGCCGCATCGTTGGCCGAATAAACCAATGTTCCATAGAGAAGATTTTCAACGGTAATTTTTTCACCCGGGATAAGATTCATTACTTGCCCCTCAGATATAGTTTGTTTGACAGTAATTATATCTTCGGGCTTATAGAGATCAAAAGCGACCAAAGCCGTCATGATTTTAGCGGTTGAAGCAGGAAGGAATCTCTGTTTGGCATTTCTTTCTAAA
>CAYQTP010000069.1:0-4372 GCA_964420475.1 uncultured Gammaproteobacteria bacterium | reverse complement strand
ACGGATTGAGGGCTATCAATATCTTGATCGGGTTCATCTGGTTGATCAGTCGCCGATAGGCCGAACGCCCCGTTCTAATCCGGCCACATATATCGGATTTTTTGATGAAATCAGGGAAATTTTCGCCTCAACTATAGATTCACGGGAACGAGGGTACGAAAAAGGCCGGTTTTCTTTTAATGTCAAAGGAGGCCGTTGTGAAAAATGCCAGGGTGCCGGAGTTTTAAAAATTGAGATGCAGTTTTTATCCGATGTCTATATTGTTTGTGATGTTTGCCAGGGTAATCGTTATAACAAGGAAACCCTTGAAGTGCAATATAAGGGAAAAAATATCTACGAAATTTTGAAGATGACCATTGATGAGGCATTAGATTTTTTTAACAGTCACTATAAAATATCTTCTAAACTGAGTTTTTTGCAGAAGACCGGACTGGGCTACTTGGAATTAGGTCAGCCGGCCCCAACTTTATCTGGAGGAGAATCACAGCGGTTAAAATTAGCCAGTGAACTCTCACACCGTAATACGGGGAGAAACATCTATATTCTTGATGAGCCGACGACCGGCTTGCATTTTTATGACATTGAAAAATTACTTCACGCGATTAATGAATTGGTTGATCGAGGCAATACGGTAATTGTCATTGAACATAATCTTGATGTAATAAAGAATTGTCAATATATTGTTGATCTGGGACCCGAAGGAGGAGATAAGGGGGGAAAAGTGATTTATCAGGGCGAAATAAATGGTATTCTTAAAGAAAAAGGATCATTTACCGGGGAATACTTGAGAAAACAAATGATAAATTACATATAGCAAATGTTAAAACGTTTTTTTGTCTTGCTTCTATTATCTGTTATCTTTTGTCTGTCAGCTGTCAGCGTTTTTGCCGCTGACTTCAAGACCGACTACCAGGTAGAATATAATCTCTCACAATCGCAAGATAACTTAAATTCCCAAGTTGACTTTAGAATAAAGATCACCAATTTAAAAAGCGATGTTTATGTTAATAAATTTGCCATAAGTTTTCCCAATACATTTTCGATTAATAATCTTAAAACCTCCGACGATAACGGATTTATTACACCAAAAACGACGGTTGATGAAGAGAAAACTAAGGTCGAATTGGAATTTTCTGATCCGGCCATTGGCAGAGATTCAGTCAATACTTTTTTTCTGAATTTTAATCAAGCCAATCTATTTAAAGTTAACGGCAAGGTTTGGGAGGTAGTTTTGCCGGTAATTGAAAATACTCAGGATGAGTCTTATCAAGTAGTAGTCAATCTCCCGGAGACAACCAGTAAAAAGATTTCCATCGCCAAACCAAAACCTGATTCGGTTTCCGGAAATAAAATAATCTGGAATAATCCAAAAACAAAAACTATTTATGCGGTCTTTGGTGATAATCAGGTCTATCAGACAGAGCTGACCTATCATCTGAAAAACGAACAAGTATACCCGGTCTTTACAGAAATTGCTTTTCCGCCCGATACTATTTATCAAAAGACCTTTATTCAATCGATTAGTCCGGCGCCGGAATCGGTTCATCAAGACGAAGACGGAAACTATCTGGGAAAATATTTTCTTAGACCTTTAGAAAGTAAAATCATCACTTATAAAAGTTTTATTCAGATCTATACTCAACCAAGAGATGATGTAATTCCGGTCATGAGAGAGACAATCAATTTACAAACAAATTATCTTCTTACCGCAAAAAAATACTGGCAGATAAATAAAGTGGATAGTATAAAGAATATTACCCAGCCGAAAGATATCTATGATTTTGTCACCAATACTCTTCAATATGACTATAAAAAACTTGACTCAAATAATAAAAGACTTGGGGCTAATGCGGTTCTGATGCAGACAAATCAAGCGGTCTGTATGGAATTTACCGATCTTTTCATCGCCATTTCCCGCGAAAAAGGAATCTATAGCCGGGAAATACAAGGTTATGGTTTTTCTTTAGATCCCAGACTTCAACCTTTGTCTTTATCATCCGACATTTTGCACGCTTGGCCGGAATATTATGATCTGAAAACTGAAAATTGGATCGCAATTGATCCAACTTGGGGGAACACTTCAGGTATTGATTATTTTTCTTCATTTGACCTCAATCATATAACTTTTGTTATCCATGGAAAAGACCCGGACTATCCTTTACCGGCGGGAATGTACAAGATTGAAAACTCCCGTGATGTATCCATCAAACCGGTTATAGAGGATCCGGTGGAAAGAAAGGAAATTGATATTGAAGAAGTCGACCTTCCAACAACAATTTCTGATAATAAAACTTATCAAGGAGAAATTATTATTAAAAATAAAGGTAATAGTTATCTTTGGCAGGTTCCGGTTGAAATAAAAGCAAAGAATATTGCTCTTAAAAAAGATAAATTTACTATTCCGGTTTTAGCTCCACTTGAAAAAAAATCGATTACTTTTGATTTTTCTTCAAGTCAAAAAAATAAAAAAGTTCAGGAAACATTGATAGTTAATGTTTTACAAAAACAGATTTTGGAACAAAAAATTAATATTATCCCCTCCGTCTATACTTTAATAATTAAAGTATTTATAGTTCTCCTGGGATTATCGGTCTTGTTTTTAATTTATCGGTTATTCAGGAAAATAAAACATCATGATCACTAAAAATCAGATAAAAAATCTACCCAACACAATCGGCCTCTATTTTTTTAAAAAGGATAAAATTATCAACTATATTGGTAAATCCGTCAATATCAAAGCCAGGGTTTCTTCCCATTTGGAAAACGCAAAGCTAGATAATAAAGAAAGATTGATCATCCAGAATTCCGATAAGATCGGAACGATAGTAACTGAATCAGAGTTTAAAGCACTTATTCTGGAAGCAAAATTAATCAAAGAATTTCAGCCGAAATATAATTCAATTTGGAAAGATGATAAAAGCCCTCTTTATATTAAGATAACGATTAAAGACGATTTTCCTAAAATATTTTTAATAAGAAAAGAAAATGATGGGCGTAGTTTGTATTTTGGACCATTTTCCTCAACTAAAATTGCTGAAACCATCATTTCTGACATCAGAAAAATAATCCCTTTTTGCACGCAAAAAAAAATCGGTAAAAAAGCCTGTTTTTATTCAAAAATCGGACTGTGCGATCCTTGTCCGAATATAATCAATAATTTGGAAATGAAAGGGCGGTATCGGAAAAATATTAACCAGGTAGTTTCTATTCTGCGAGGTAACGTGAAAACAATTATTAAAGATCTTTATCGGCAACTGAATATTTACATAAAAAATAATCAATATGAACAAGCAATTATTATCCGTAATAAAATATTCCGGTTTGATCGGCTGTTAAATTTGAAAGATGAATTGGAATTTTCCCAAATAAATAATAACGAAGAAAAATTAAAAGAAATGTCTATTATTTTAAAAAAATATTTTTCCCAGCTAGTTAAATTAGATAGGATTGAAACTTATGATATAAGCAATTTGGGGTTGAATCAGGCGGTTGGCTCGATGGTGGTATTGAATAATGGTCAGATTGATAAAAAAGAATACCGCCGTTTTAAAATCAAACAGATTGGCTTGAGGTCTGACATCGACCGGTTACGAGAGGTAATCAGTCGGCGGTTAAAACAATCATGGACTATTCCTGATCTGATGATTATTGATGGCGGACGCCCTCAAATCAAAACCATAATGAATATTTTTCAAAAAAATCACATTAATATTCCTTTGCTTTCGATTGCTAAAAATCCTGACAGAGTGATTGTCGGTGTTGAGGGATTACCCAATCTGTATCTAAAAAATAACAGCCGGGTTTTAAATATTATCAGGTTGCTTCGTGACGAATCGCATCGTTTTGCCCGCAAATATCATCTGTTTTTAAGAAGCAAGGATTTTTTGCTATAATCTTCATATGAAAAAAATTCTGAGGATGATTATTTTTTCTGCATTAGCGATCTTTCTGACTTCCCTTTGGAATAAAGGCTTTATCATTAAAAGCGACCCGATGATTTATTTAAAAGCCACCCTCATTATCGCCGCCGTTTATTATTTGATAGTTCCTATTAGTAAACTAATCCTTTTACCATTAAATATTCTTACTCTAGGTTCTGTCTCAGTAATTTTCTATGCGGCTATTTTTTATTTTTTAATTAATCGTTTTCAGCTTATTAATATTAAGGAATGGATCTTCCCGGGAATGAAGTTATTTGGAATGACACTGTCTAAGATAAACATCTCCGGTTTGTCCAATATTTTTATTTCCTCTTTTTCGATTTCCACCATTATCAATTTATTAGAAACAATTATATGAAAAGTTTTCTTTTGATTCTTAATATAGTTCTGAGTGTTTTAATTATTATTTTTATTTTAGTTCAAGGAAAAGG
>CAYQTP010000068.1:0-4571 GCA_964420475.1 uncultured Gammaproteobacteria bacterium | reverse complement strand
AAATAATCGCCGGTTTGAAAACCGATAGCTCCAACAAAAGAATTGATCTGAATTCCAAGGTGATCAAACCGGAAATAATGCTCTCGGATATCAATGAATATGGGATTGAAGAGTTTATCGCCGAAGGGAAATCCGATTTTTCCCACTCGATCCCGCAGAGAATTCACAATATTACTCTGGCCGCTTCCAAATTCAACGGGGTCCTCATCCCCAAGGGAAAAGAATTTTCTTTCAACGATACGGTCGGTGATATTTCCTCGCTCACCGGATACCAGCCGGCCTACATCATCAAGGACGGAAAAACCATCCTTGGGGACGGCGGAGGTGTCTGCCAGGTGTCAACGACCCTTTTCCGGGCGGCGCTGAACGCCGGACTGCCGGTGATCGAACGGAACGCCCATGCTTACCGGGTCGGCTACTATGAAAATGATTCGCAGCCGGGATTTGATGCCACCGTCTATGCGCCGACGGTCGACCTGAAAATAAAAAACGATACCCCGGGTTATATTCTCATCGAAACGGAAATTGATACCGATAATAATCTCCTGTATTTTAAGCTGTTCGGGAAAAAGGACGACCGCCGGGTCGAGATCTCCAAGGCGACCGTCTATGATGTTGTCCCTGCGCTTGAGCCGAAATATCAGGATGATCCGACCCTGAAAAAAGGGGTGGTCAAACAGGTGGATTTTGCCGCGGCGGGAAGCAAGGCTTTTTTTGCCTACAAGGTCTTTAAGGGAGACAAACCGGTGATCGACGAAAAATTCTATTCCAACTTCCGTCCCTGGGCCGCCGTGTATCTGGTCGGCACCGCTGAATAAAAGTTAAAATTTAAAAGTTAGAAGTTAAAAGTGAAAGTAAAAATTTAAAAGTTTAATACTTTTTAATTTTGACTTTAATTTTTGAGTTTTGACTTTTTACCTTTGACTTTGTTTATCTAAACGCTCTTGCCCTTCCTAATCTATAATGTAAGTCCTTATTCCGTCTCTCCCCGATTATTTTAGCGGGCACTCCGCCGGTGATTGCGAAGGGCGGCACGTCCTTGGTGACGACGGCGCCGGCCCCGACGACCGCCCCTCTTCCGACCGTCACCCCGGGTAAAATGATCACTCTTGGCCCGATAAAAACATAGTCTTCGATTTTGACCGGAGCATTTTTGGCGGTAAAATCTTTATCGTTGATATCATGTTCGCTGTTATAGATCATTACTTCTGATGCGATGCCGACATGGCTCCCGATCGTCAGATTATCTCTGCCGTCTAAAACTATTTTTTCACCGATGATCGTGTCTTCCCCTATTACAATATTTCTCGGGTCATAGAACCTGGCGCAGGTATGAATGCTTGATCCTTTGCCGATCTTCATCCCGCCCAGACGATAGAAAAAGCGGCGGAAACAGTGGGAGGGAACCAGGCCGGCCAGATGAAGGAGGAAGACGTTGAATTCAAGAAAGATATTATTGATCCGGTTGATTATTTTGCCGAAAATTTCACCGGCAGTCAGCGTTTTTCCGTTCTTGTCTTTTATCATGACAAATTAATTATATCAAAGAAAAAAGATTTATTTTTTTTGCTGTTTTTTAGGATTATTTACTGGATGTCTTTGTTTATTAAATGCATCAAAATAAGTTCCTTCACTCAAAATATAAAACCATATTTTCTAAACTTATATAAGTACCATATCCTTTTTTTGTTTTTCCTGTATATCTTGCCTTAATATCATTTTGTAAAACACCCCGGATCGCGTTCCATGGATAAATAACAGTTTCTTTATAAAATCTAAAGATAGTTTCAGGTGCCACTACCACTTCCCCTAAACGAAGTTGGAAAGCGTTTTTTTCTGCTTTTAAACTCCTTCTTCTTTCTTCTTCAGGACTTCTCATTTTATAAAAAGATTATAGCAAAGTTCTTTTAATATTTACTTAAGATGTGTTCAATAATTGATTTTGCCAGTTCATCAAACTGCCCCATATCGCTGATCAAATAGTGCCCCTGTTCCCGGCTGATCTTATTGACCGTATCTCTCAGTTCAAGCGATTTTTTTCCGATATCAGGATCTCCAGTTACCTGACCGGCAGAGATCAGTCCGGTAATCACGCTCCCGGATAATTTGTTAACTCTTTTTGCCAGAACATCAAGATCAATTACTTCTTCTCCAACTTTGACGGTATGAGATAAATAAAATTTGTCTCTTGCGCCGTCGTCTTTTATAAAGTCATCCTCCATATAACCTTTTTCTAAAAAAGAAAGGGGAATATCTAAAATGGCTTTATCAATATCTGTCAATTTACTTTCCACCGGCTTGATTTTATTTCTTATTTCTTCATTTGGTTTGGGCGGAGTATATCTGATATTTTTCGGCAGCTGAGGACCGATCAAGTCAGTAGAATATAAAGACCAGTCATTGAAAACGGATATCTGCGGAGCTAATGCTTTTGTTTCAACCGGTTCAAGCATAATGATCTTTATAATATTAACATAATTTAAATATATATTGTATTTCCTGATTATTATGTTATATAATCCTAATCAATGAAATATGATCCGGAAACAATCCAGGGAAATCGAGATTCAAGAGCTCTTTTTCGTTCTCATCAACACAGAAATTTAGAACCCCAGGAAAGATTGACCGGTGCTCAATTAGCAATTTCATATATTATTCAGGCATTCAGAGGATTAATATCTCCAAAAAAAATTAAAGATGCTGTAGGAAATGCAAAAGATCCCAACGCAGTATCTCGGGCTCTTCGAAGTAGGCTTAACAGTGGGAAAATTAAATTTTAAATTACGATCAATTTGATTTTATTTTCTTTGAAGACTATCTTTCAGTCTACTTTCTTTTTTCTGCAAACAACATCGGCGGCATCACTTTATTGCGGATCCTTTCGACCATAGATAAATTTCTCTCGTTCTTTTGGAATAACCATGTGGCTACGGTAGGTTTACCTTGTTCAAGTTCGTCGAATTTGCTTGAAAGCTGATATCGTTTTTCCTCCGCAGTAATCACCCCAAGTTTAAACTGCAGCCAAATGTGCTCGATCTCCAAACCTGACCGTGTCCGTTCCCGTTCCTGTTCATTAAGTGCTGACAGGGTCTGATTATCTGGTTTAAGAAGATCTTCAACCTGATCCAAGCGTCTCTTTGCCTGTTCATTGCCGAAGATCTTTTCATTTACATTAAATACCGCTGGCTGCCGGACAGGCTGTCCCGTTTCATCAGTGGATGTTCTCTGCTCGTTTCCCATAACTGTTTAGTGCTTTGTATTATACCAAACATCATTCATAATTATTCAATTGTCCCAACTATCCAAATCATATTTTTGTAGGTTATAAGCGACTGACAAATAAAATAACATTGTTTAATATTTTATTTATGGATTCAACATTAAACAATTTATTTTATAAAAAGAAATATTTTTGGTTTAAGGCATTGGCCAGTTCATGCAATAACTTAGCTTCAACTTTATTTGCGTTTGTTTTAATTTCACCAGGTTTAATTGCTTATCTAAAGATATTAAGTTTACAAAATATTTTGACTTTGATAAAATCAATTATGTTAGGAATATTATTTTTAACATTATCAGTTTATTTTGACAGAAAATGAATATTGATGCTTTTTGGCAGATATTAAATAGTGCATATGTTTCTTTATCGTTAGTTATAATTGCGGTTTCATTGGCATTTTTAGCGATGAAGAAATATAGTAAATAAAGTCAAATTTTGAAGATTAAATCTTTATTATTTTCTTCTGTTTAACGGCACCAGTCTTGGATCAACTTCAATTCCCAACCCGCGCGGACAGACCTCACATTCTCTTTGTAAAAGACAGACCGCTTCGGTCACCAAACCAATGGCGATACTAACCGGAATACTGTCACATATACTTTTACAAGGATTTTCTTTATCAGTCGGATCAGCAGTAATTGTCGTCAGTCTGTCGGAATCGGGCTGGTCTAAATAACGGCAGGGTTTAATCGTAATGCTATAATCTATAACCGGTCTTTTACTTTTCATTCTCGTATTATAGCAAATAAATTGCATTACAAGGCTTAAATTGGAATAAAATTTTGAAAATTCTCTAATTCTTCGGCTTATTGGTCTGCAGTTGCCCTTCCGTCATCGCCACCAGCTTGCCCAGTTCAATTAAAAATTTCTTGGCGTGATGCCTGCTCATCCCGATCCTGGAGACGATCCTTAATTTATTGGTCGGACCCAGTTTCTGGGCAAAATCCAAAACCAATCCGTCTTCACTGGTCGTCATATAAATATTCTCGGTATATAGGATCGGTGTTTTATCCAGATTGATATCGATCTGCATCTGCGGCGGTTGATTTTTTGTTTTATCATCCATCATGATCACCTTCTTTCAAATAAATTATTACTTAATCCTTTGATTGTCACAAAATAAAAAGTTAAAGTCAAATTATGATCAGGATCTATTATTATTTTAATCTTATCAAGACGGCCTATATTTATACATTTGTAGTTTATAAACGGTAGACAAATTATTTTTAATAATTAATATTGAAATTATTATTATAATTTGCTATTTTTGTACCACCTATGTTGACACAAA
>CAYQTP010000067.1:0-4590 GCA_964420475.1 uncultured Gammaproteobacteria bacterium | reverse complement strand
TAATTTTTTTTAGTTTTTGCCAAAAATTAATATAAGGAGTCAGAAAGAATTTTTTTAGAACATAACCGACATCGGTCACCCCCCAGGCCCAGCGTTTTTCCTGTTCATACCGGTTGGCAAATGTCTTCATCGTCCCGCCGGAAAAGACGGCGTCTCCGTTGACAATCGTAAAAAGCGGAATCGTTTTGACTTTTTCACCGAAGGTAAAAAAAGCCTGAAAAAAGATATGCCAGTCCTCGGGAATGATATCAGTGTCCCAGAAATTTATTTTTTTAAGCATCCAGAGATTGGTCGAATAGGTCGATACCTGAATAAGATTTTCCTTTTGCGACAGAAAAGCCAGTCTGATGATCGAGGATAAAGTCGCCTGCATTCTCACAAAAAAAGGCAGCTTCCAGAAATTATTATAAAGAAGCACCGGCGCCCAGTAAAAATGGAAGAGCCGGCTTTTATCCCTGAGATACTCAAAGCTCAGGTAGGAAAAATAATTTTTAGGAAGCTGGCTGTCGGCATCGCAGATAGTAATGAGAATATTCTTTCGGTCGAAATTATTTTCTTCGACGAAACGATCGACAATCTTCGCCGCATAGGTCTGATTGCTGGCTTTGCCAGGCTCCTCGTTATTTTTCAATGGATGATAGCAGGAAATAATTTTTTTAAAATATTTTCCGTACTGGTCAGTGATCTGCTGATTTTTTTGGACAGACTCTTTTTCCCGTTTTTCAAAAGCAAGCACCAGATAAAGATTATCTTTGTCAGGGTAGTCATTATTGGTTAAAGTTTCAATAGTTTCCTTAAGTTTATGGAACGGCTCCTGAAAGTTAGGAATGATAATAAAGTGTTTTAACCGGTTATAATTCCTGACCAATTTCAGTTTTTTGTCGTATTTTAATTTACTGTGAAAAAGGATTTCGTTATAGGAAACGACAGAGGCATAAGTGGTCGACAGACATTTGGAAAAAAAATAAAGATCAAAGGCAATAATGAAGTAAGCAACGATAGCCGGATGAAAGGGGGAGAGCCACAGGGGCAGGGTTATCAAAAACCAAGAGCTTATCGGAACAATGATTTCCAAAAGTCTTTGAAAAAATTTTGTCTTAACAAATCTGTCGGACATAGGGAATATTATACACCAGTTAATTACTGCCAGGCTTCGCAGATGATTTTATAGGGGCAAAAATCACAGTGTTTACCCGGATCAGCCGGAAATTCATTTTTTCTAATTTCTTCGACCATATTAATTATTTCTTCTTTAGTCTTTATCAGATCTTCTTCATTTTTTTTGAGAGTAATTTTTTCCATCGGCTGAAGGTAATAAAAAGTCAGATTAATATCCGCCAGTTTTTTATTAAATAAATTTTTATCTATGGCAGCCATAGCATAAATTGTCAACTGTAAATTTTTTGTTATTTCACGCTCGTTTGGCTTCTTACCGGTTTTGTAGTCAATGATTTCCACCCCGTATTTGTTTACCTTATCAATGCGATCGATCTTTCCGGTAAGAAAAATATCATTGGAAATCTTTATTTTAAACAGCTTCTCTAATGCAATTATCTTAAGATCGGGTGAGTGAAGTTTCTTATAAAAATTAATTAACATTTTTTTACCTTCATTTTTCATCCGTATTTGGTGGGTTGAAGAAGCATAGCCGACCGGAATCCAGGTTTTTTCAAAAATGGCAAGAAGATCTTTTTGATTTATTTTTTTATTTTTCAGAAATTCAGCATAGAATTTCTGCAGAGCCTGATGGATGGCAGTGCCAAAAGATTCGGCTGCTGACGGTGTGGTTGGTATTTTAAGAATATATTGATACTTATATTGTAATGGGCAGGTTTTAAAACTATTCAGTTGGGAAAAAGAAAATTGCTTCAAAAGAAACATTTCTTTATCTGTGATCGGTGATTGGTTAATTAATTTGGTTTGTTTAAAATCAAAAATTGAAAGCTGGGATTTTTCCTCCCTTTTAACAACCAGCTGTTTATCGACCAATTTTTTACCCAGGGTTTCTATGACAAACCGGGAAATTTTTCGCGGCCGCTTTCCTTCTCCATAAAATTTAGATGCAGATAAAAATACTTTATCTTTAGCCCGGGTTAATCCAACATAAAAGAGCCGGCGTTCTTCTTCGATATGATAGTCACCGGTCGGCAATATTTCCTTGATTAATTTTTGAGGAATGCTGATCGTTTCTTTTTTAAGACGGGTTGGAAAACGTTCTTCAGTCAAGCTGACCAAAAAAACAACCGGGAATTCCAGTCCCTTGGCAGAATGAACTGTTAAAATATTTACCGCGTTTAAAGAAGAGACATCCATTTTGGCAACAAGAGGAGATTCTCCCACCTCCATACTCATATCGATAAAATCAACAACAGCAAAAACAGAAGCGTCTTCATGTTCCAGTTCAAACGTTTTTAACTTATTAAAAAAATTAGAAATATTGACGGCAATTTTTTCCTGAGACTCGGTTTTATAATTTGTCAAAGTTAACAGCAATCCGGATTCCTCCAGAAAATAATAAAGAATCTGTCCGGCAGTATTGATTTTTAAAAGAGCCAGATGTTTAATGATCAACTGATATATTTTTAATAACTTTTTTTTTGTTTCCGATCTCAACAATGGAAAATATGGTTTATAGATATCATATTCAACTCGATTTGAAAGACAAGACTCAATTGCCTGAAAAAGCGATTGGTTGGTTTTTTTCGAAAAAGAGAGAAGCAGGGAGATGTCTTTTTTATCTATTTTATATATATCCATATAAAGCAATCGGAACAGGGAAGGAGAATCTTCAAGGTTATAAAGAACTTTCAGATAAGCAATTAGATCCTTGACCTCGGGTTGTTTATAAAGCGTTCCCGGTCCTAAAAATTGATAAGGAATACCGGCCCGGGCTAGTGATCTGATGATCGGCTCGGCGTGATTATTGGCCCTGGTTAAAACGGCAAAATCGGAAAAACGATATTTATCTTTTAACTCCAGGATTTTTTTAGCGACAAATTCAGATTCTTCTTCAATTTTTTCCGCCAGATAAAAATTAACGGCTTTTTCATCATCGGGTTTGCTGGCAATCAGATTTTTTGAAATTCCCAATTTTACTTCAAGCGTATCCGGGTCATTATTTTTAATCAGTTGATAAGCATTATCAAGAATGGTTTGATTGGAGCGGTAATTTTTTTTAAGAGTAATCTGTTTGGCTTTTCTGTAATCTTTCATGAAAGTTATTATATTGGAGACTGAAGCGCCGCGGAATTTATAAATCGCCTGGGAATCATCAGCGACAATGGTCAGGCGGGGATTTTTTTTAAAAGGGCAAAGCAATTTAATTAATTGATATTGGGCAATATTGGTATCTTGGAATTCGTCGATCAAAATAAAAGGATATTTTTGTTGATATCGTTTTAAGACATCCGGGCGCTTTCTGAATAACCGTAATAAGTAATAAACCAAATCGGCAAAATCCATCAATCCTTCCTTGATTTTCAATTTTTGGTAAACCTGATAAGCTTTTGCCAATTCAAGATATTTTTCTATCTCTGTTTTTTCTCCTAAATTTTTACTTTTGATTTTTGATCTTTGATTTTGAGCGTAGCGAATATATTCTTCCGGAGAGATATCTTCGTCTCTCAAACGCGAAAAATGTTGCAATAATGCCCCCAGGAATTTATTTGGATTTCCTAAAGGACGAAAATAATTAAGATTAAATAAAAAAAGGTTTTGTTTTAAAAAAATAATTGTTTCCGCCTCGGTCATCAAACGAAAGTCAAGTGATAGCCCGACCTGATAGCCGCTTTCTTTTAATACCTGATCGGCGAAAGCATGAAAGGTGGAGACTGACATTTGAAAATATCCATAGGGCATAGCCCGGTCAACCCTTTCCTCCATTTCGGAGGCGGCTTTTTCCGTGAAGGTTAACGCAAGAATTTGCTCCGGTTTTGCCAATTTTTTTTTGACCAGGTATTTTATTTTTTCAACGATCACCGAAGTCTTTCCCGTTCCGGCCCCTGCGATTATTAGAAGGGGACCCTGATTATATTTCACCGCTTGTTGTTGTTCCTTATTTAAAACGTAGTCGCTCATGTCAAACATTCTATCAAAATTGAATTAATCATTGTATCGTATTATTCGTAAGATAAATTCTAAAGCTTAAAAAGCCTTCTTGTTTTTTTAAATTTTTTCGTTATAATAAGTAAGGCTTAGTTATTTTTGTTATTAATTTAATTTTATAAATATATGGCAGACGGCGTTTTTAAGAGGAACAAACCTCATTTAAATATTGGTACGATTGGTCACGTTGATCATGGAAAGACCACTCTTACTTCAGCAATTCATTATGTTCTGTCAAAAAAAGGCCAAGCAAAATTCTTAACATACGAAGATATTGATAAAGCACCTGAGGAAAGGGCTCGTGGAGTGACCATCAATCTTCATCACTCAGAATATGAAACGGATAAACGTCATTATGCTCATATCGATGCTCCAGGTCATGCTGATTATATTAAAAATATGATTACCGGTGCGGCACAGATGGATGGAGCTATCCTAGTCGTTTCAGCTCCGGATGGTCCAATGCCTCAAACTCGAGAGCATATT
>CAYQTP010000066.1:2593-4758 GCA_964420475.1 uncultured Gammaproteobacteria bacterium | reverse complement strand
AAAAAAGTCAGGAAATGGATTTTGGATAAAACATATATTGTCCAGACATATAAACTTGGAAACAGTAATGCTGAATTAAGAAAGAAATTATGAAAAAAAATATTCTGATCGGCGTCACCAGCGGAATTGCCGCCTATAAGGTTTTTGAGCTGATAAGTTTATTAAAAAATGAAGATTATGAGGTGTTTGTCATCATGACCAAGTCGGCAACGGAAATGATCGATATCGGCGATTTTGAAAAAACCTCCGGAAACAAGGTTTTTGTTAATCTTTTCGAAAAAAATTTTGATTACAGAGAGGTTTTAAAGAAAAGAAAGGTTGAACATATTGAGCTGGCTGATAAAACCGACGTAATGGTAATTGCTCCGGCGACCGCCAACATTATTGGAAAACTGGCTCATGGCATGGTCGATGATTTTTTGACAACAACGGCATTGGCAATGACAGCACCAATTATTATCTGTCCTTCAATGAATGTCAATATGTGGGGAAACCCGCTTGTCCAGGAAAATCTTGTTAAATTGAAATCGGTTGGCTATCAGATTATTGAACCTACCCGCGGGATGCTCGCCTGCGGATACGAAGGGGTTGGGAGATTGGAAGAGGTAAAAATTATCAAAAATGAAGTTTTGAAACAAATTAAAAGATCAAACACCTTGAAAGGTAAAAAGATTATCATCACTGCCGGAGGTACAAGCGAAAAAATAGATGAAGTACGTTTTATCACCAACAGGAGTTCCGGGAAAATGGGGGTAGCTCTGGCTGAAGAGTGTTATTTGCGGGGTGCTGATGTCCTATTACTTAGGGCCAAAAGTTCAGTTCACCCGAGGTATTTAATTAAAGAAAAAATATTTAATACCGTTGAAGAATTAATGAACTTAATAAAAAATAATATTAAAAACACTGATTTTTTTTATCAAGTGGCCGCCGTTTCGGACTATAAAATGAAACAGTCGTTTAAAGGAAAACTATCAAGCAAAAAATCAGTTATATTAAACTTAATTCCGCAATTAAAAATTATTAATCAAATTAAAAAAATTTCACCAAAAACAACCTTAATTGCCTTTAAGGCGGAATACCGATTGTCAGAAAAAGAATTAATTAATGAGGGACAAAAAAAACTAAAAGAATCAAAAGCGGATTTTGTCATCGTCAATGATATTAGTCGAAACGATCGAGGATTTGAATCGGACAATAACGAAATTTACATTATTTCAAAAAACAAGCAGGTTAAAAAAGTTTCTCTAACGACTAAAAGGGAAATTGCAAAAGAAATTGTTGAATTTGTTTCTTAATATATTTTGCTCCCTCTTTATTATTTTTAATTACTTTATGATCAATCTTTGGCGTTTCGAAATTCTTTACCATCTTCCTCGCATATTCTAAATCCAAAGGATAATCCTTTCTCTCAATCAAACGTTTTTCTCGGAGAAATCTTTTAGTTTTAATTAAAAAAAATTTTGCTTCCGGGATTTTTTTTAGAAGTTGGAGTCGATACTTTTCTTTTATAAAGGTTTGAGAAACAACCAGCTTTTGATATTTAGATTTTAAACTTTGAATTTTTTTGATTAGTATTATAAAAAATCTATCTCTCATTTGATCGGTAAAAACAGTTTTTGTTTTAATTGCATCTATCATTTCTTCAGTTAAATCATTATCTCCATCATAAAAATAAAAACCAAAATATTCTTTTAATATTTTTCCAACATAGGTCTTTCCTGTTCCGGGAAGACCAAATAGAACAATCAGTGACATGGGGAAAATTATATTATAAAATGAAAATAAAGGGAGGTGAAAAATATGACGGGATATGTAATCAATATTGAAGAAAAATCTTTAGAAAATAATTATTTTAGGGAAGTGCTTTTTACAACCGATAAGAGCCAGTTGGTGGTGATGGCCTTGAAACCGGGCGAAGAGATAGGAATGGAAGTTCACCCTGAACACGATCAGTTTATTAGGATTGAATCGGGGAAAGGAAAGGCGGTTATGAACGGGGAAGAGCATGAAATTAGCGACGGTTCAGCAATTGTTATTCCGGCCGGAACTCAACATAATGTTATCAATACCTCGGAAGTCGCAATGAAGCTTTATACGATTTATACACCGCCGGAACACAAACAGGGAACGATCCACAAGACCAAAGAAGAAGTAAAAGAATAAAA
>CAYQTP010000066.1:0-2583 GCA_964420475.1 uncultured Gammaproteobacteria bacterium | reverse complement strand
AAATGTTAAATTTTTTAGAATCTTTTTTAAGTTTAGTTATATCAACAGACCAATTATACATACTTAATTATATCACAAATAAGCCCTTTATTCCCAGATAAACTTGGCTTCAGAGGACAAAGATGGAGTGAAGTAGCACCATGAAATATGGTATAATTTGAGTATGAATAGTAATATTCCGGATTCAGCAAATTTTCTTTGGGCTAATTCGTATATTTTTATTATTCTTGGTATCTGGGAGCTGACTTGGAAAGGTTTAGCTCTCTGGAAAGCCAGCCAAAATAAACAACGCAACTGGTTTATTGCCATGTTAATATTAAATACCGTCGGCATTTTACCGATGGTTTATATCAAATTTTTTCAAAAGAAAAAAAATAATAGGAAGAAATAAAATATTTGCTATACTTTAATCATGATTTTTCTGGCACTGAAAACCTACAAAGAAACAACTTCTAACGAAGGAATAAAAAAATTATCTTCGGTAAAAAAAGTAAGTGAAGAATTTAATATTCCAATTATTGCCGTTGCCCAAGCGACAGAAATATACAGAATAAAAAAAGAACTTGATATAGAAGTTTGGGCCCAACACATTGATCCAATAGATCCGGGAAGAAACACCGGGTGGATTTCACCATTCAGTGTTAAAGAGGCCGGGGCAACCGGTGTTTTAATTAATCATTCGGAGCATAAATTAAAAGAAGAAGTCATTCTTGAAACTATAAAAAAGGCCAGGCAGTATAATCTTAAAACATTGCTTATCGGTCAAACGGTGGAAATGGTGAAAAGATTTGACTCTTACGATATTGATTATCTAAGTTTTGAGAAAGAAGACCTGATCGCCAGTACGATTTCTATGATCGATCAGCAAGAAGAAACGATAAAAAGCTTAGTTAAAACAATCAAACATCCATTGATCATAGGGGCAGGAATTAATGACGGCGAAGATGCAAGAAAATCAAAGGCGGCCGGAGCAGCCGGAATATTAATGGCGACATATTTTATTCAAGCTTCCGATCCCGAGCAAAAACTTAAAGAACTGGCGGAGGGATTTAAAACATGAGACCGGGCATAAACTTCATTGGCGTTTCTGTTTCATTTTTCTGCCACGACGGAAGAGGAAGCTTTCTTCTTCATAAACGTAGTAATAAATGCCGCGATGAAATAGGCCATTGGGATTTCGGTGGAGGCAGAGTCACAATGGGAGAAACCTTGGAAAAAGCAGTTTTACGGGAAGTAAAAGAAGAATATGGTGTTAAAGGAATTATTGAGAAACAATTACCGGCCCATTCACTTTTACGTAGAGAAAAACATACAAAAACCCATTGGTTGATTATTACTTTTATTGTTAAGGTAAATAGAAAAAATGTCATCCTTGGAGTTCCGCAAAAAATGTCAGAACTTGGCTGGTTCAGTTTAAAAGACCTTCCTAAACCTCTTCACACAGGAGCAGTCTATACTTTAAATCATTATCAAGAAGAATTTAAAAAATATCTATAAAAAAATAAAGGCGAAAATTCCCGAAGATAGTCCAAGCAGCGCTCCTCCAATTACATCGGTCGTCCAGTGTTCTCCAAGGCTGATCCTTGATATTAGCATGGCAATGTTAAACAGGATTAAAAAAAGATTAATAAATATTTTTATATGATTATTGATCTTTGATCTGATAACAAGATAAAAAAATATTACCGATACAAAAACGATTCTTAAAGCATGCCCCGATGGATAAGAAGAACCGGGCTGGACATATGATGAAGGAAAAAGGAATCCTAAATTATAACGAAAGAAAAGATGCGGTGGCCCCGGGTGGTGCAAAAAAAATTTACCGACAACTTCAACTAAATGGGCGATGATAAATGGAATAAAAATTAACAAGGAAATTAATTTTTTCCTGAGAATAAAAATAATAAAAAGAAGACCGGCCAGTATTTCAAAACTCCCGATCAGACTTAAAGAAGAAAAAACAGCGTCGACTTTTTTTGGAATATGATTCTGCAGTCTTACAGTTGTATTGAAATCAAATTGGTTAAGATAATCTTCTCTTACAAAATAGGTTAAAACAATAAAAAAGATAAAGAAGACAATACTTGATAGAACTATGGTTGTTCTTTTTTTCATTTAAGCTTTAATCTTAAATATATCAAAAGAGCCAGAACAGTAAAACCGGCGAAGTAAAAAGCATTATCTTTTCCGAATGATTGAAAAATTTCTCCTCCTAAAATTGGCCCAATAATTCTGCCCAAGGATCCCGCTGACTGTAAAAATCCCAACGTACCGCCATATTCTTCGGGTGGAACATTTTCAGATGCCAATGCTTGAATGGTTGGATTTGCCAATCCGTTACCTAACGGAAGAAAAAATAAGGCAAAGTATAAAAAATTCGGGTGAGGTGAAAACGGAATAAGGGATAGACCGATAAACATAAAAAATAAAGAAACATACAAGATTGTTTTTTCCTTTAGCTTTTTTGTTAAAAATGGCAGAACTATAAGTTGGACGATTACCGCTAAAATGCCAATATAAGCAAACAACCATCCATTTTGAGACGGGCCGAAATTAAAAGTTTTTTGCGTCCAAAGTGCGAAA
>CAYQTP010000065.1:0-4850 GCA_964420475.1 uncultured Gammaproteobacteria bacterium | reverse complement strand
AAAAACTGCTGTTGGAAAACAATTCAGTTTGTAAACTTCTTGATAACATTCAAATGAACAAAAGGGGGTGAAAATATAAATGGATAATAAAAAACTTTACGTAGGTAATTTACCTTGGACAATAACTAACGATTCATTAAAAGAATTATTTGCACAATTTGGCGAAGTCACTGAAGCTGTCATCATTACTGATAGAATGTCAGGACGATCAAAAGGTTTCGGTTTCGTCACATTTGCAACTGAAGAAGCAGCCGCTGCGGCTATTCAACAGATGCAAGAAAAAGAAATTGAAGGTAGAAAAATCGTCGTTAACGTTGCTCGCCCAAGAGAAGAAAGGCGACCAGGCGGAGGCGGTGGTTTTAGAAGCGGTGGAGGTGGTGGATATAGAGACGATAGAAGAAGCTATTAAAATTAAAACACTATCTGTTAGTTGTAAATTTTATATTTATTACGCAGGTAGTGTTTTTTTATGAGGCAAGAGATTCAAGACGGCGGCCCTCAACTCTTCTTTTGGTCAATGAAAGATGTTCTTTTCTGATTCTGATATTTAACGGGGTGACTTCCAACATTTCGTCATCATTGATAAAATCTAAGGCCTGCTCAAGTGATAAGGGTGACGCAGGAATTAAAGGAACAGAAACACCTTCACCTGCCGACCGATTATTTGTAAGCTGTTTTTCTTTGGTGACATTAACTTCTATATCCATTTCCCGGCTGGAAATACCAACCACCATCCCCTCATAAACCTGGGTCCCCGGCCCGATAAAAAGTATTCCGCGGTTTTGACTTTTAACTAATCCATAAGTAACCGCTTCTCCTGGTTTAACAGCTATTAAGGCACCGTTTCGTGTCGACTCCATCTTACTGCCTTTTGGTAAATAACCTAAAAAATATGAACTTAAGATTGCCGTTCCTCTGGTCTTTGTCAGTAACGAACTTCTTACCCCCAGTAAATTTTGATCGGAAATTTTATAGATTAATCTGGTGGTGTTTCCTGTCGTTATCATATTAATCATTTCTCCTTTTCTTTTACCAAACTCTTCGGTAACCAACCCCATATAATTTTTGTCAACGTCAATAGTTACTTCTTCAAACGGTTCATTAATTATCCCGTTAATTTTTTTATAGATCACCTGGGGTTTGGAAACTTGAAGCTCAAATCCTTCCCTGCGCATCGTTTCAATTAAAATGGCTAAATGTAGTTCTCCACGGCCATAAACCAAATAATTAACGCCTTCTGGATCCGGTTTAATTTTTAATCCCAAATTCGTTTGTTTTTCTTTTTCCAATCTTTCTTTAATCTGACGTGAAGTACAGTATTTCCCCTCTCTTCCGGAAAATGGGCCGGTATTGGGGCCGATGGTAATTTTAATCGTCGGATCCTCGACTTTTATTGATGGAAGACTAACCGGATTTGACGGATCGCAGATTGTCTGGCCGATATTTAACTGGGGAATACCGGCAATAGCAATGATGTCGCCGCCGGTTACTTGATCTACTTCCTTTTTATTTAAACCCTCAAATGTATATAGTTTCTGGGCGCGATACTGGCCGACAATTTTATTATCTTGAACTAAAATAATCGGCTGATCTTTCTTTAATACTCCTTGGGATACTTCTCCGATACAAAGTCGGCCGACATAGTTATCATAATCCAAGGGTGAGATTAACATTCGAAAAGGCTTATCCTCATTTACTGCACTGTTTTTAATTTCTTTGATCATCGTTTCAAACAGAGGTGTTAAGTCGCCTTTGACGTCGGAGGAATATTTTTCCGGGAGTTCATAGAAAGCTTTTCCGTCCCGGCCGACCGCATAAAGGGTCGTAAAATGAAGGTGGCTTTCGTGTTCCGCCAGCTCTAAAAATAAATTTTCTACTTGATTTAAAATTTCTTTTGGCCTGGCATCCCTTTTGTCAATTTTATTAATGACCAGAATTATTTTTAACTTGGCTTCGATGGCTTTTTTTAAAACAAATTTCGTCTGGGGAAGAGGTCCCTCAGCCGCATCAACTAATAAAATAGCGCCTGATGCCATGTTAATCACCCGTTCTACTTCACCGCCAAAATCAGCATGGCCGGGTGTGTCAATAATATTAATTTTTGTTTTTACCTGGCTTCCGGCAGGCAGGTAGAAAACAGCCGTATTTTTTGCCAATATTGTAATTCCTTTTTCCCGCTCCAGGTCATTTGAGTCCATAATTAATGTCTCTGTCATTTCTTTTTGATTATCACGAAAAGTATGGGTTTGCTTTAAAATAGCATCCACTAAGGTGGTTTTGCCGTGATCAACGTGAGCGATAATAACAATATTTCTTATTTCCATAGAATAAAAAAACCCACCATCAAATACGGTGGATTACTGGTTACATTGTACCATAAACGAAGACTCAATAATGGTCTAAATTAAACAATTTAATCTTCGGTTGTTTTAGTTGGGGCAATAACAGGGATCGAGAAGTCTTTTACTTGACTTACTTCTCTGATTTCACTTAATGTTTTATCCCAGATACCCTTGATTCTGACTCTATGCCCAACTTTAATATCTGAATAAGAAATAGTTTGTTCTTTTCTATTAACAAATTTTGCCGTTCCAAAATAAACGGTCTGGGTTCCCCGCTCAAGTGTTTCCATTAAAAAATTATCACTATTGATAGCGGTTACTTTGCCAAAGAATGCCCCCCACCTTTTTTGAATGGAATTATTTCTGACAATTTTTGCATCAATAACTGATTTTGTATCATCGGTAAATTTACCAAATACAACTACTTCATCACCAACAGAAAACTCGCTAAGGGAACTTTTGCCTCCGAACTTTCTTAACAGTTTAGTATTGTCTGTAATATTTACTTGAAATATTCCGTCTTCTCCGGTCATAGAAAAATTATTGGTTCCTTTTATGGTTATTGTTCCTTTTACTCTTGCTTCAAATCTAAAATTTTTTTTCACAAAATTCCTAACCTTATCTAAAAAGGCTTCATTTTTTTCTTTAATTTTTTCTTTTATTTCTTCCCTCTTCTCTTCTCTAATCCTCTTCTCTTCTCTAATGGCGGACGAACTCGAAGATGTTATGGCACCGACAGAAGGCGTAATTGTTAAAAATATAGTAAGAATAATCAAGCCTAATGTTATTTTTTTCATATTTATTATTAATTTTTAACTTTCTACTTATATATATGCAACATCTTTATAAAAAGTTGCATTTATTGAGTTGACTCTAAATTAACAACGATATCTTTTTCCGCACTATTTCCTAGGTCATCAGAAGCAACTATTAAAATAAAGTTCTCTCCTTCTTCCAGTATAACCGTTGTTGAAAAAATTCCATTTTCATCTGCTTTAAATTCCTGATCATTGACAAAAACAAAACCGTTTGAAATCGTCTTTCCTGTTACAGTAATTGCCTGGTTGGAAACGGTAATATTATTTTTTGGTTCATTAACTTGTAAAAAAATTTCTTTTAAATCATTGGTCGTTTCCTGTTGTAGGCCGGTTGTTTGAGCGGTAGATCCTTTTAAATTATCGATTTGTTCTTTTTTTAAATTGAAAATATTATTAATGGCCGGATTTTTTTTCTGATAATAAGAAAAAATAAAAACCAAAATTATGACTATCAGCAGGGCCGGAAAAAATTTTTTTACCATAGTTATTTAAACCAAAATTTATAAAGGGAAATTAATTTATTTTTAATTTTACTAAAATTCTTAAACAAAATATAAAGCAACCAAATTAATAATAATAATAATCCGATTAAAATATAAGTCAATAGCTGCGGTAGCTCTTGAATAAATAATAACGAATTGTTAAAGAGATTGTTTTTAATTACTTCGAAGTCATCTCTTAAAAAATCAAACAGATCAAAAGATGCCTGCTCATTTAATATTTCAACAATAATGGAAAAAATAAACACAGAAGAAAGAATAATAAAAGAAATCAAGACTGCTTCACCAATAATTCGTCCAATGGTTTTTTCCGTTTCTATTCTATAAATTTTTCTAATAATTTTGTCCTCAAGTTTTTTCATAGATTTTTTTTGATTTTTAACCGGCCTCTTCTTACTATTGATTTTACCGTATTTAAAGGTTTTTTAACAAATTTGGCAACTTCTTCATAAGAGTAACCTTCATTTATATACTCAAAAATTACTTTTTCTTGACTGTTTAAAAATTTAATATCTTTAATTTTTAATTCTTCATATTTATCTTCAAAGACTATCTTCTCGTCTAACGGTATATTTTTTTTATAGGAGCGGAAGTACATCTTTAATTCGTTTTTCACTATTTGAAATAGGTATGGTTTAATTGGTTTTTCTTCGTTGAATTTTTCTATTGCTTTATAAAAGGATATAAAAACATTTTGAACTAAATCGTCAACTTCTTCCTTTTTAAAAAGTTTTGCTTTAATATACTGATAAATTTGGGTTGTATATTTTTTTACAATATACGAATAGAAATCAATTTCACCGTTTTTTATTTTTTTAATTATTTCTTTATCGTGTAATCCTGCCATATTCTGATAAAATTATAGCATGATTAAAATGGGTAAAGTCTTATTGGTGGGAAGAGCTAATGTTGGCAAATCAACTTTTGTTAATAATATTATTGGTCAAAAAGTCGCCATCACTTCACCAAAACCGCAAACGACCAGATTTTCTATCCGCGCTCTTTATGAAGAAGAGCGGGGAAAAATAATCTTTGTTGATACTCCGGGAATTGTCGGTAAAGCTAAAGATTATCTATCAAAAAGAATTAATGAAAAAACCTTGCAAATATTAAATGAACAGGTTGATCTGGTTATTTATATGGTCGATCAAAGCAGAAAACGGGATTTTGAAGAAAGAAAGGTGCTTGGT
>CAYQTP010000064.1:0-4860 GCA_964420475.1 uncultured Gammaproteobacteria bacterium | reverse complement strand
TTCGACCGCCTCACCCCAAAGGGGCCCCAGGCGATTGTCTCAAAACGGGTCTCCTCGCTTCGACAACAATTTTTCCCTTATTTGGAAAAACAAAAAATTATCATTATTCTTTATTGCCAGTATTATTTTTTCGCTTGGTAATAGTTCCGATGCTTTTTTAATTTTAAGAGCTAAAAATCTTGGTATGACAACTCTGCTGACCGTCTTGACTTACATCGTTTACAATCTATCCCAAACGCTACTGGCAGCACCGATAGGAAAATTAGCTGATAAAATCGGAGCAAAAAAAGTCTTTGAAGGAGGACTGTTGGTATTTACTTTAGTCTATTTTTTCTTCGGCTTTATAAAAGATCCTATTTTTATTTGGCTGCTGTTTCCCATATATGGGGTATATATTGCTGCGACCGATGGCGTCTCTAAAGCCTATGTGGCAGAATTCATCACCGAGCGGGAGTCAGGCAGCTACTTTGGTTTATATCAAAGCGCGATTTCAATCAGTGCTTTTTTTGCTTCCTGGATGGCGGGAATTTTATGGTATAAGATCAGCCCGGCAGCAACTTTTTATTTTGGAAGCATAATGGCAGTATCGGCATTTTTGATTTTAAATTATGGTAAACTGTTAAAAAAATTTAATATAAAACTATGATTTTAGGACCGAAAAAATTATTACAATTGGTAAAAACAAAACAGTTGGTTGAAGGACTGGCCGAAAGAGAATTGAAAACACCGGAAGGAGCGGGATTTGATATCAGACTCGGGGAAGTCCACAAACTTGATGGGGGAAAGGCTTATTTGGGTTTGACACATCGTGAAACTCCGAAAATAAAAACAGTTGCCAGGTATGATGAAAAAAAAATTATTTCAATAACAATAAGACCTGGACAATTTTATCTGCTTTCATCTATCGAAACATTTAATATTCCTTTAAACATCACGGTTAATTTTAAACCAAGAACAACCACGTTTCGATCAGGTCTGATAATTCGGACAGGGAATGTCGCTCCCGGATATCATGGCAAGGTCACTTTTGCTGTCAAAAACGAAGGCCCGATTCCGGTAACGTTGGAGCTTGGCTGCCGGTTCGCCCATGCCCAATTTTATCAGGTCGACGGCGGAGGAACGGCATATAAAGGGCAGTGGCAGGGAGGAAGAGTGACGACCAGAAAGAGAGAGAAACAAATATAATTTCAAATTTCTAATTACTAATTTCTAATCAATTTTTAAATCTTAATTCTTAATTTTTAAACATTAGAAATTAAAAATTAAATATTGAATAAAAATTTGAAATTAAAAATTAAAAATTTCTCTGAAGCCCAACAGTTTCTCGCTCTTCATATTCCAAGAAATTCTCAAACTAAATTTCCCGGAGAATTGGGGTTAAAAAGAGCAAAATATTTTCTTCAACTTCTAGGGCGACCGCAGGAAAAATTAAAAATCATTCATGTTGCCGGCACTTCGGGTAAAGGCTCCACCTGTTATTTGATCAGTTCTCTTTTGTATGCTCATGGATTTAGGGTCGGACTACATCAATCTCCGCATTTAACAGACGTGAAGGAACGATTCCAAATAAACAATAACATTATCAGTGAAAAGGAATTCATTTATTATTTGAACGAAATTATTCCGATAATAAATTTAGTCGGTAAAACATTTCATGGCCCTTTAACGTATTTTGAAATTTTAATTGGTTTAGCCTACCTAATTTTTTACGAAAAAAAAGTTGATTATGTAGTCATGGAAACGGGACTGGGTGGCTGGTACGATGCCACTAATGTTGTTGAGAGACCTGATAAATTAGCTGTTTTTACTAAAATAGGTTTAGATCATACCAATATTTTGGGAAAAACTATTGGAGAAATCGCCTTCCAAAAGGCAATGATCATTAATAAAAATAGTCAGGCAATTTTAATCGATCAAGAACGATTTGTAAAAAAAGTTTTTGAAAAAGTCGCCAAAGAGAGAAAAGCAGAATTACATTTCATTCATTCGTTATCGTTTAATTATTCTTTAAGTCTAATTGGAGAATATCAAAAAGAAAATGCCGGTCTGGCATTGGCTGTAGTTAATTTTTTGAGTCAGAGAGACGGGTTTTTGATCAATAAAAAACAAGTAAGAAAAGTTTTTGATAACGCTCATTTTCCCGGACGATTTGACGTTAGAAAAGTCAGTGGAATAACCGTGATTTTTGACGGAGCACACAATCCGCAAAAAATGTCAGCATTCATCAATACCTTGATTAAAAAATATCCCGGCAAGAAATTTAATTTTCTGATTGCTTTTAAATCAGGAAAAGATTATAAAGAGATGCTAAAAATAATAGTTCCTTTTGCCGACTCGATTATATTAACCGGTTTTCATACGGAAAACCAGGATATGGTTAATCTATCGGAAAAACCGTCAACTGTCGGACAACAATTAAAAAAAATAGGTTTTAAAAATTTTGAAATTAATTTATCGTTAAAAGAAGCCTGGCAAACAATTTTAAACAAAGAAGAACCGATCGTAGTTACAGGATCACTATATTTGATTGGGGAAATTTACCGGTTAATAAAATGATAAAATAAACAAATGCAACATCAGGAATACCAATATCTCAATTTACTAAAAGACATTCTGAAAAACGGTATGAAGAAACCCGTCTGGGGTAATCCGGGCGTCTTTATTAGAGGTGTCTTTGGTCGGCAGATAAGATTTAACCTGTCTCAGGGATTTCCCCTTTTGACGACAAAAAAAGTTTTTATGCGGGGGATCACTCATGAACTGCTTTGGTTTTTAAGAGGAGACTCAAACATTAAGTATTTAATCGACAACGATGTTCATATCTGGGATGAATGGGGGCATGAACGATACAAAGTTAAAAGTAAAAAATTAAAAGTTAAAAATCCGTTAACTCAACAACAGTACGTTGAAAGAATAAAATCAGATAAAGAGTTTGCAAAAAAATATGGTGAGCTGGGCCCGGTCTATGGAGTCCAGTGGAGGAGATGGCCCTCCTTCGCTGAAGCTTCGGAGGGTAAACCGGCTCAAGCAACGACAATTGACCAACTGGGTTGGGTGATTAATAAGCTAAAAGATCCAAAACAAAGATTTAGAAAACATTTAATTGTTTCGGCTTGGAACCCCGCCTATATCTATGAAATGGCGCCATCTCGTGAAGAATCGGTCGCCCTTCCACCCTGTCACACGATGTTTCAATTTAATGTTTTAGGTAACCGTCTAAACCTTCAGCTTTATCAGCGCAGCGCTGACATTTTTTTGGGCGTACCATTCAACATTGCTTCTTATTCATTGCTTTTACTGATGGTTTCCCAGATCGTTGGTATTAAACCCGGCGAGTTTGTCCATACCTTTGGCGACGTCCATGTTTATTCAAATCATTTTGATCAGATTAAAGAACAGCTTAAAAGAAAGCCTAGATCATTTCCAAAAGTTAAATTAAATCCGGACGTGAAAAACGTAGATGATTTTAAATTTAACGATATTACAGTTGAAAATTATGATCCCTATCCGACGATCAAAGCAGAAGTAACGGTCGTCGGAGGATTTTAATATGATAAGCATGATTGCCGTCATTGGAAAAAACCGCGAGCTGGGAAAAGACAATAAACTTCTCTGGTATATTCCTGAGGATTTCAAAAGATTTAAAAAGTTGACTTCGGGTCACACCATTATTATGGGAAGAAAAACTTTTGAGTCGATTGGAAAACCATTGCCAAACAGAATTAACATAGTCATTACAAGAAATCAATTATGGTCGTCTTTGGGATGCACCGTTTGTTATTCATTAGAAGAGGGGCTTATTGAGGCAAAAAAAAATAATAACGAAATCTTTATTATCGGCGGGGCGGAAATTTATAAACAAGGAATAAAATATGCCGATAAACTTTATCTAACTTTGGTTGATAAAGAATATCCGGAGGCTGATGCTTTTTTCCCGGATTACTCAAAGTTTAAACGAAATTTTTTTGAAGAAAATCATAATTTAGGCGGTATAAAATTTAAATTTATTGACCTTGAAAAATAAAACCTGCTATTATTATAACTATGGACAATGCGACTCCTTTAGCAAAGATGAAAAAACCTATCAGTAAATTTTTTTTATTAGCGAATCTTCTTTTATTGTTTATAGCGGCAATAATTGGCGCTTATTATTTAACTATTTATAAACCTACAACAACCAAACCAAAAGCCGGATTGACCGGTGTCCAATGCCCCGGTACTGAAATAACATGTGCGATCGAAGCCGATTGCGGCTCATTTACAACAGATAGTAATTGCATTATCAGTAAAGGTGATTTTAAATTTTCGGGTCAACGTTGTGAATGCCCTAATGCAACTTGTACAGGCACCGCTACCTGTGACCAAAACTGTACAACAGATAATGCTGCCAGTAAAATTTGTTTTTCCGATAAACAATGCGGCACTGAAACGTTAAATACATATCTTCCAATACCTGAAAGTCATTGTTGGTGGACGAAATGCTTTAATCAGACCTGTGCAGGAACAATACCGGCTATTAGTCCAACCCCAACGGGTATTTCAATTATAGCTCCATCAAATACGCCTACACCTACAAAGATCCCTATTCCAACATCGGCAGATCTCGTACCAACAAGCACTCCGATATTAACTCCGACCCCAACAAGAAACCCAACAGCAACAATGACACCAGCACCAACCACTCCACCCGGACAGCCAACCAATACTCCCGGTTTTTCAGCCTCTGATACTTCAGGACCAACGGCAACTCTTATTCCGACCACTCCACCCGGCCAACCAACTAATACAGCTGCCCCGACAGCGACACCAACAGAAATAATCTTGGCTAAAACAACCACTGTTCCAACAACCACACAATTA
>CAYQTP010000063.1:0-5245 GCA_964420475.1 uncultured Gammaproteobacteria bacterium | reverse complement strand
AAAACAAACCCTTGGTAAGGGTTAGACTGTGAGTTCGATTCTCACTCAGGGCTCCCCTATCTTCTTACATTATTATTTTGATTATTTAATCGGCAGTTCAATCGTAAAAGTTGATCCTTTATTCGGAATACTCAATAGCTTTATTTTTCCTTTGTGAGCTTTCACAATTTGATACGTAATATACAAACCCACCCCTAAGCCTTTTATTTCTCCATCCGCCGGTGCTGCTCTCGTAAAACGGTTAAAAATCATTTTTTGTTTTTCCGGTGAAATCCCGATCCCGTGGTCTTTAATGATAAATTTCCCCACACTATCATCGATAAAAACCTTAATCTCAATCGGCTTATTTTCTCCATATTTTATTGCATTAGAAAGCAGATTGGTAATTACCTGCTCGATCCGAACCCTGTCCCAAAATCCAATTACCGGTGAATCGACATATATTTTTACCTGATAATGTTTCCGTTCCAATATTTCGGAAAAATTTTCTTTGACCCGTTTTGTGGCTTCGACCAGGTCAAAATTTTCCAGGTCCAAATCCATCCGGCCTGTGGCAATAAGAGAAACGTTAAATAGATCGTTGATCATCTTAGTTAAGGTTTTTATTTGCTGTTCGGCGTTTTCAAGCACTTTCATCAGCTCCGGAATGGAAAAATTAGCCAAAGAAATATTGCGGACATTATTAATCATATTGCTTAGTTTAAGAAGCATCGAAGTGAGGGGTGTTTTCAATTCGTGCGAGGCGATCGAGAGAAATTCATCTCTTGCTTTGATCTCTTCACGGGCTTTTAAATATTGACGATGCAATTGGGTTAAAGTTTTAGCATAAATTTCTTCCCTTTTTTTTAACTCTTTTATTTCATTCGTACGTCGAATTATCCCTACTGAAATCCTTATGATAATAACACTTAATATGAAGGCAATTAGCTGCATCAATAGTTCCAGGTCCGAAAAAGGTTGTTTATTAAATGATTTGAGGATAAAAAAAACTCCGAGAGAAGTGATCACACCGACGATTACAGAAAATAAAACCAAAATAAAATTCTCTATCCATTTCGATATCCTGTACCTGCGAGAATAATTATATAGATTAAGGTATAATTTATTCTCGAAGAGAGAATTCTTTTTCATACCCATTAAGTATATAATATATATTAAATGCTAAAAACCATCCTTATCGTTGATGACGATAAATCCTTAAGAGATTTTCTCAAAAAAACTCTGACCGATCATAATTTTAATGTTATGGAAGCGGATGACGGGGCCGAAGCCCTGGAAATGATCGGAAAAAAATTACCTGATCTGGTGATCCTTGACCTTGGTCTGCCAAAAGTATCGGGTGAAACGGTCTGTGTAGAAATCAAAAAAAATCACCCGAATGTGATTGTGATTGTCCTGACGGCAAAATCAGGCAGCTCCGATGCTGTCCGCAGTCTACGGATAGGGGCCGACGATTATATGAGCAAACCGTTTACGATTGAAGAGCTGATGGCCCGGATTGAAACCCGGTTAAAACCTGTTGATGAAAAGAAAGCTCCTGTAAAAGACATTTTAAGCGAATCAAATAAAATAACTTTCCGGGAAAGTGTGGTTTTGATTGGAATACGATTGATTATGACCGAGCTTCTTTTTGGAATTTTATTTTTTCTGGCCGTCGCAGCAGTTTCATTTCTAGGTCAGTATCTAACTTTTGAGAATCCTTTTCCCTTGTATCTGATTTTTTTAGCAACACTTCTGATTATCGATATGGTGGTTATTTTTTCGATTATTTTAAAATGGCATTTTGAATATATCGAAATTACCAAAAACGCAATTATTAAGCATAAAGGCTTCCTTTATAAAAAAGAGGAAACTTTTGCCTGTAATTTTATTGAAACAATTACCATTGATCAGGATTTTTTCGGCATGATCTTTAATTATGGAACGTTGGAATTATTCGATCCGGCCCTGAAGGAGCCGATATATTTGCTTAATATTGCTAATCCTAAAAAATACAGCGATGCCATAAAAAAAATATTTTCTAAAAAGAAAGATTCGTCAACAATATTTCTTTCCCAGGAGATTAAATCAGATGATTTATCCAGTTCTTTATGATAATTTTTTACTTAATTAGACTTACTTATGTTAAAACACCGTGTTGTTTTGGTTGATATTGTTGATCCTCATTTACATCGAGAAGAGGCAATAAAAAATTTACATGAGCTGAAATCATTAGTGGCTACTTACAATGGAATTGATATTGTAGATATTATCCAACATCGTACCCGTCCGGACAAAGCCACTTTTATAGGATCGGGTAAAGTGATTGAGCTTACACAAATCGTTAAAGAAAAACGGATCGAAATTGTAGTTGTTAATGCGATTGTTAATCCAAGTGTTTTATTTAATTTGACCCAAAAACTTTGGAATATTAATCCAAAAATCCAGGTTTGGGACCGGTTTGATCTAATTTTAAATATTTTTGATAAACATGCTTATACGGCCGAGGCTAAACTGCAAATAGAGATTGCCCGGATGCGCCATATGGGTCCGAGAATTTATGGACTGGGTGAAACTTATTTTTCCCGTCAGGCCGGCGGTTCAAATACTAAAGGCCAGGGTGAAACAAATATTGAATTAATGAAACGGCACTGGCGAGATCAGATAAAAACGAAAAGAGATCAACTGGAAAAAATCGTTAACCTTCACCTCACACAACTGGAGCGGAGAAAAGCCAATAATATTGCTTCTATTTCCATTGTCGGATATACTAATGCCGGCAAAACATCACTGTTTAACCGGCTAACCAAAAAACAGAAGATCGTTAGGAATGCCCTATTTGTCACTCTTGACAGCACGACCGGTAAATTTTACTTTCCTACGTTAAAAAAGGAGGCTACGATATCCGATACCATCGGTTTTATCAAAGACCTGCCTTCATCTCTGGTTGATTCCTTTAAATCAACCTTAATGGAATCGATCCATGCTGATCTTTTGCTTCATATAATTGACATCAGCGACCCGGAAATGAATGAAAAAATAAAAATTGTGGAAAAAATTCTTAAAGAACTCCAGGTCCGCTCTAAAAAAATTATTTTTGTCTTTAATAAAATTGACGCTTTTACCGGAGACGGCCGGAAAATTTTAAAGGAGGTTGATGAAAAATATTCTCAATTTTCGCCTCAATTTATTTCCGTCACGACCGACTATGGAATTGATAAACTAAAAAGAACAATAGAAAAAGTTCTTTTTATATAAAATGTATCTATTTATTATTAAATAATATTATGGAAAATGAACTTTTATGCCCGGTTTGCCGGTTTAAAGTCCAGAATGACTGGTTTTTTTGCCCAAACTGTGCCAAGGTGCTGAAAGAAAAAACATTGGTAGTTTCTATTCCTAAACAAATCCTGATTTATCTGGTCAGTTTTTTTCTCTCCCCTCTTGGTTTGGCTTGGGGATTGAAATATGTCCGCTCCCAAGATAAAAAAGTTAAAACGGTTGGGATTATCTCCATTGTCTTGACAATCTTATCTATTGTTCTGGTTATTATCGTTTCTAAAAATTTTATAGATCAGTACGCAAAATTATTAGACAATTTGGTCCCGTCATATTAATTTTCAGACTTTTTTCAGAATTATTATATATGATGACTGGACGTTAACTAGTTAACTTGTTGGCCAGTTAACGTTTTGAACCAAACAATTATAAGTTTAAATTAAATTTATGATGCAGTATTGGAATTATGGACCGGGATATAATATGTTCAATTCCGGTTTTTCTATTTTCGGTTTGATCTTAAATATTCTTTTCTGGGGGCTGATTATCATGCTGATCATCAGGCTCTTTAAATCTCATCACTATTGCGGGCATGATGAAATGGAACACACAGATGATGAAAATAGGAGTCTGGAGATCGTTAAGGAAAGATATGCTAAAGGTGAAATTGACAAGAAAGAGTTCGAACAGCTGAAAAAAGATCTTGCTTAAAAAAACGCGCCGGGCCCTCTGATAAGTTCTTTGGACTCGGCAGCGTATAAGTCTTGAGTGGATTTTTTATCCGCTCCACAAACCTTGAAAATAGTTTTCATCTTCATCATTTTTGAAAACTATTAGATGATAAGTTCTCATAGTTTTTTTAGGTTTTATGATTAAAAGCTGATCAACCTTTAATCAAAACTTATAATTAAATTTATCCTATAATTTAACATTAAAGGATACTTTTTAGTTTGTCAAGGGGTATTTTATTTATACTCATGCTAACCTATAATTATTTTAAAGAAGATTAAAAAACAAAGCTAAAAAAAGATTATTTCTTAATTAAATTTCCGTTGATATCGACACATTCCGTAACCATCGTTGATGGAAAATCATAAGGAGCAATTGTTTCGCAGGATACAGTTCCATTACCATCCTGGACAATGATCCAGCCTGTCGGATTTTTATAAGCCAGGAACCAACCGCCGCTCGTTTCTCCGCTAAATGTGATGCCTCCTGATGCATGAATACCATCATTTTTACTGACAGTTACTTCAACCTGATCAATCTGCTTGTTATATTTTTTTGCGAAGGCTTCCTTAATTCCATCTAAATCGCTCTTCTGAAATACTGTCGGGGATAAAATAACTGTTTCTGAAGGTATCAAATAAGGAGTGGATGTAGATTGTCCAATCGCGGTCGTTGCCGTCGGTTGAGACGTTTTTGGAAAAAAAACCTGATAATTTTTTCCTATAAAAAAGGCTGCGCCGATTAGCAGAATAAAAAAACCAATCATCCAAAAATTTGTCTGACCTTTATAAGATTTCATGTTTTATTTATAGCTTTTTTTAAAAAAAACTTCAAGTACTATTTATGTCTGTGATACCGCCCAGTAAGACACAATGGCCGCTGAAACGATGACATTTAAAGACTTATTAATCCCCCACATCGGGATTTCGGCAATCTTGTCGCAGAGTCTTAATGTCTCCTCAGTCATTCCATAAGATTCATTACCTAAAACTAATGCTAGAGGCATTGAATAGTTGATTTTTTGATAAGATACTGAGGTTTTATGCTGTTCAACGGCGAAAATTTTATATCCGCCTTTTTTAAGTCTATTTTGTTTGCGGCTATCAAAACAGGTATGTCTCTTGCGGCAAGGTTTCCTATTATTGTGATATTAACTTGATTGTACGGATTTTCATTTGCATCTAATACTATGACCACGACATCCATATCTTCAATCCATTTTATAGAGTCAATAACTCCTTGCGTCGCCTCTTTAGCT
>CAYQTP010000062.1:4029-5408 GCA_964420475.1 uncultured Gammaproteobacteria bacterium | reverse complement strand
CCCGCCACATCAGAGAAAATGATCTTTGTAATATCCTCGCCCTGGCGGCTGATTATACCCCTCTTGAATCCGCTCAAAAATTAGTTGATGCTTTCCTTGCCTCCACTCCAAAAACCGAGGAAAAATATTTAAGAAGGATCGAGAAGTTAGATAAATAGAGCGTTTTTTAAAATGCCGTCGTAAAAAACTCCGGCGGGATCTGGGGATGAGATTGAAATAAGACAACTTTCTTTGATACTCCGGTTGAGGTGGATGAGGTAGCCTGGGAAGAAATTGTCCTTCCTTGAACAGGTAGCGGAGGAGAGGATCTATAGAAATAAAGTTTTGTCGGAGCATATAAAACCCGGACCAAAAGGAATTTACCGTCAACTCCAATATGGGTGCCGAGAATAGTATAAGAAAAGCCGTAATTAGCATTAGGAGTACAGATAGTTGAAGCATCATAGGCATTAATAATCCGGGACGATGAAGGATCATCAACTACATATTTTCTTACACCGCCTGTTTTTATTAAAGTTATCTCAATTGCCGGATTGACCGCTCCTGACTGAAAACATATGGCAATATCCTGACCTGATGAAGCACCAATCGTTTTGTTATCAACATTATAATTTCCCAGATAAAAAGTGTAACTGCCGTCTTTTAAAATGTTGGGTGAAATAAAGGTATTTGAAGTCGTCGTATCAATTGTCGCGCCACCGGAAAAACCCGTAATTGAAGTAAGCGAACCAGTGCCGATGGTTACATTTTGGTTCTCTTTTAAGGCAACGTCGATGGCTGATTCGGCCGCCGCCAAAGCTTTTTGCGATTCCTCTTCAAGCTTGGTCACCTGGGTTTCTGTGATTGATTTAAATGAGATAGATAGAACAACGGTCATGACAGTTGCAAGCAGCATAACAGTAATCAAGAGAATTTGACCTTTTTTATTTCCCATATCCGTATGATTTTATTATAACAATTAAATAATAATACAACGGGATTAAAAAAGTAGTATTATTGAGAACTATGGTTCTTAAAGTTTATACTGATGGCGGATCCCGAGGCAACCCGGGTCCATCCAGTATCGGCGGGTTGGGTTATTTAAATGGGAAACGGATTTTTGAGTTTAAAAAATCTATTGGCATTGCCACGAACAATGATGCTGAGTATAGAGCCCTGATTGAAGCCTTAATAAATATTAAATACCAAATATCAAAGATCCCGCCTTCGTCAAGACTTCGGCGGGCAAGCAAAACTACAGATCAGATATCAAAAATAGAATTTTTTAGCGATTCTCGACTTCTTGTAAACCAAGTTAACGGATTTTTCAAGGTTAAAAATGGAAAGATCAAGGAATATATTTTGAAAATCCGTTCGCTTGAACAAGAAATTAATCTGTC
>CAYQTP010000062.1:2920-4019 GCA_964420475.1 uncultured Gammaproteobacteria bacterium | reverse complement strand
TGGAAAACGGGTTTTTGAGTTTAAAAAATCTATTGGCATTGCCACAAACAATGATGCTGAATATAGAGCTTTGATTGAAGCGCTCGAACGAATTATAAATATTAAAAAAATAAGCCAAATCGATTTTTATTCTGATTCAAAACTAATGGTAAATCAGGTTAATGGGTTTTTTAAAATAAAAAATGGAAAAATCAAGGAATATATTCTAAAAATCCGCTCGCTTGAACAGGAAATTAATCTGCCGATTGTTTATCACCTCATCCCCCGTGAGCAAAATATTGAGGCTGATCGGCTTGTTAATGCAGTTTAATTTGATATTTGTGTTCCTGATTCTTCTCTACCACGTTTCCAATTTCCATCACCGAAATTGCATTCAAAACTTCAGGAACAGTTTTGTGTAAATTAATTGCCACGTCATCGACCGTCTGTGGACTTTTTTGAAGAATATCAAAAATTAATTTTCCAGTTTCATCCAAATTTTTTCTGATATCTTCTTTTTTTCGCGGGGTAATTTTCATATCAAACTCCTCCATAATATCCTCAACTGAAGTGACCAATTTTGCTCCCTGTTTCAGTAAAAGATTAGGTGCAGCTGACATGTTTGAAGTTATAGAAGAGGGTGGCGCAAAGATATCCTTACCTTGTTCAGCGGCATAACGGGCAGTAATAAGAGAGCCGGAATCTTTTGTTCCTTCAACAATCATTACGCCTTTTGATAAACCAGAAATAATCCTGTTTCTCGCAATAAAAAGGCCTTTGACTACAGTTTGACCGGGAGGAAACTCAGATATGATTAAACTATCTTTTTCAATTATTCTTCTATAAAGTTGTTGGTTCTCTGCTGGATAAACGATATCAACTCCGCATCCTAAAACAGCGATTGTCTTCCCCTCAACGTCAAGAGATGCTTTATGAGCTATAGCGTCAATGCCTTTAGCAAGTCCTGAAACAATAATAAATCCCGACTCCGCCAATTCTCTCGAGAATTTATAAGTAATTTGAATTCCATATGGTGTTGGTTGACGAGTACCAACAATAGAAAATAAAATTTTTGATGATGAGGTGGCGAATTTATTGTGAAAAAAATTCGCCACCGAAC
>CAYQTP010000062.1:0-2910 GCA_964420475.1 uncultured Gammaproteobacteria bacterium | reverse complement strand
ACAATAGAAAATAAAATTCTTGATTTCGCCACCGATTCTAAATTCCCTCTTACATATAAACATATAGGCGGGTCGGAAATATTTTTCAGACTTTGGGGATAATTTTCATCATCCGCTGATAAAACCGTAATTCCATTTACTTTTAATTTCTCCAGCTCTTTAACCGGATCAAATTTTTGCCTGAACTCAATGAATCTTTCCGTCAATTTTAATCCAAGCACTTTACCTAATTCTTTCCGACTTGCCAAATAAGCTTTTTTAATATTATTGAAATAACGCTTCAGACCATGGTATTTCATCGGACCGATACCCAAACAGTAGGAAAAGCCAAGATGATAAATAAGATCGTCGTTTTTCAAAATATTAAATAATAAATGTTAATAGAATTTAGTCGTTTTTGTTCTATTTGTCAGTTGCTTTTAACCTACAAAAGTTGTTGAATGGAGCCTTACTGCGATAAGATTTTTTCCAATGATACGATGCCTTTCCAAAACATATTTTCATTAAAGTTTTCGTTCGGCGCATGAATGTTGCAATCAGCTAAGGTGAATCCGGTTAAAATAAGAGGTTTATTAAATAGTTTTACCAGTGTTGCCGCTGCTCCAATTGATCCGCCTGATCTGGTAAAAAGCGGTTGTTTGCCAAAAATACCAGCAAAGATCTTATCGGTCTTCTTGACATATTTATTATCAATGTCGGTATGAAAGGGATCAAGTTTGCCTAAAGTATTTAGCGAATATTTGACTCCTTCCGGTATATTTTTTTTAATAAAATCGTAAACCTGTATTTCAATTTCCGAAGGCTTCTGATTTTCAATTAACCTGAAAGAAAATTTAGCCCGGGCAAGCGCCGGAATAATTGTTTTAACACCGTGACCAGTATATCCCCCGGAAATCCCATTAATATCAAAGGATGGATATATTTTTGTAGATAACCAGGGATATTTTTTATCGACCGTTTGCGATTTATAAATTTCTGCTTCTTTTACAAAATCTTTATCTGTCTGCTCTTTACTGATTAAATTTTTCCATTCTTTTTTGGTAGGTTTTATTACTTTATCATAAAAACCCGGAATGAGAATTTTTCCGGAATTAGAGTTTTTTATTTTAAATAAAAGTTCCGTCAAAACGTTAATTGGATTAAAAACTCTGTTCCCATAAACCCCGGAATGAAGGTCTTTTTTCCCTGCTTTTATTTCAATTTCGAAACCAATCAATCCTCTCAATCCGAAAAAAATTTCCGGTTGGTCACTTGTTTCCATACCAAAATCCAAGATATAAAAAGCGTCAATTTTTTCCAGATCTTTTTCCGCTTGGATAATCAACAATTCAAAATTTTCACTGCCGATTTCTTCCTCCCCCTCAAAAATTAGTATTAAATTATTTTTTAATTTTCCAGTTCTAATTAAATTCCTGATGGCAGCAAATGTCTGGATAATATGTCCCTTATCATCGGCAACTCCCCGGCCAAATATTTTTCCATTTTTTAGATTAAGTTTGAATGGCAGGCTTTCCCATTGCTCTACCGGATCTTCCGGCTGAACATCATAATGAGCATAGATGCCGATAGTTTTAGAATTAGAAGAAATAATTTTTTTGGCAATTATTAATGGAGGACAATTATTTTTTTGATAAATATTTATATTAAAACCTAAGGATTTTATTTCTTTTTTTAAAAATTCTACTGTTTTTATTATTTCCGAATGGCGTGAATGATCTGTTGAGACAGACTGAATAGCCACGAAGTCAGATAATAATTTAATTGTTTTTATTTTTGATTTTTGATCTGTCATTTTATTTTTTAATTTTTAATCTTTGATTTGTTCATATTATAACTGCTATAATCTTTTTTATGCAAATTTGTCCGTCGATCTTGGAACCGACAACTGATGGTTTATTTTTTCAAATAAATAAATTATCTCTATATATTAAGTATTTCCAGATAGATATTGCCGATGGAATCTTTGTCCCAAACAAAACGGTACAAATTGAAGATATTATAAAAAACTACAATCAATTTAATAATTATCAATCCCTCTCTTTTGATTTCCATCTTATGGTAGCCGGTTTTGAAAAAGATATTATAAAAATTAATCAGCTTAATAAATTAATAAATATTAAGAATATTTTCATACACTACTCGGCCATAAAAAACTTTAAAATGAAAATTTCAAATTTATCCTCTATTCCTATAGGCTTAACTCTTAACCCCGAGGATCAAATCACTGATTTAATCAAACATTATCCTCTAAACTCCATTACTACTATCCAGATTATGTCTGTTATACCTGGAGTTCAGGGAAACCCTTTCCTGCCTGATATGTTAAATAAGATTGAACAACTAAGGGTGCTTGGTTATAGGAATAAGATTTTCCTTGATGGAGCAGTTAACGACAAAACTCTTCCGATCATCAACAAACTAAAATACAAACCCGATGTCATCTGTCCGGGAAGTTTTTTAACAAAAGCAAAAGATCTGGAAAAAAATGTAAAATATCTAAACAGATTATAATTAATATTATGTATAAATTTGTCATTGTCCGCCACGGCCTGACTGAATGGTCTAATCGTTTTACCGGCTGGACCGATATTGATATTGCCCCTGAGGGCGCCGAAATGACTAAAAAATACGCTCTTAGATTAAAGGAGAAAGAATATAGTTTTGATATCGGATTTACTTCAGTCTTAAAAAGGGGAATAAAAACATTAGAAATAGTCCTTGAGGTTTTAGGCCAAAAAAATATTCCTATCATCCGCGACTGGCATTTAAATGAACGAAATTATGGGGATTTGCAAGGTCAAAACAAAGCAGAAGCCATCGTTAAATATGGTGAACGACAGGTCGAATTATGGCGCAGGAGCTATGATGTAGCGCCGCCAAACGGTGAATCTTTAAAAGACACTTATAACC
>CAYQTP010000061.1:4778-5427 GCA_964420475.1 uncultured Gammaproteobacteria bacterium | reverse complement strand
CCCATTTTTAAAGCATTATCAAAAAATCCATCAATTTCCCTAATATGTTTTTCCGGATCAGGATAAACCAATAAAATATCATCTTGAACTAAAAATCCGTCTTCCTTCCCCTGGTTGATCAACTCTTTTAAAGATTTGGGTAAATGATGTTTGATCATAAGATAGTTACCATTTTATAAAGAAACTAGTTTTTTTTCTACTTCTTTTAAATTTTCTGAGATTTCTTTCAGCTGTTTTTTCTTTTCAGTGCTTTCTTCCTCAGAAAGTATTTTTTTTATTTCCCTTTTAAAATAATATTTTTTAATTTCATAAATTAACCGGTCTAAATTTACGTCGGACAGGTCATGATCGGTCGAAGCAAAAAGGAATATTTCATCAAATATCGGTTGTAGTTCCTTGGATAAGTTTTTACCAAACTGATTAATGTCAACTTTTTTATTTTTTTCAATTTCATCAAAAAACAAACGGCTGATCTTTTCATATGAAGGATGTAAAAAATACTCCGGTTTTAAAACATTAAAGAATTTGTGATAAATTTCCTTTGGGTTCTCGCTTTGAAAAACAATGCTTAAAATATATTTGTCAATTGTTAATTCCCGACTATCTTCAATCGGTTTATTATATTTAATTTTATTTAAAGATTGTTGTT
>CAYQTP010000061.1:0-4768 GCA_964420475.1 uncultured Gammaproteobacteria bacterium | reverse complement strand
GGAAGAAATATTAACCTACAGATTTAATTTCGTAATGTGGAGAGTAAGAAATGTCATGCAAATATTTTTGTTGTTTTTTCTTTCGTTTTAATTGGTTAACTAAATTTTCAATAACAGCTTCGGAAACATCAAGAACATTGGATAATTTTTTTATATAAAAGGTCCTGACTATCGGATTAGTAATCTTTTCGATCATCGGTATTATTTCTTCCCCGATCTTTTTTTTGGCAAAAGCTGTTTCTTCCGGATATTTTTTCTTGGCCGTTTCTATCAGGAAATCATAGATAGGCATTGGTTTGGCAATTAATTTTTTAAATTTAGTCTGATCTTTTTTTAAGGCTTCATCAGGATCTTTGGCATAATCGATCGTTACCACTCTTATTTCAAAATCAAATTTTTCCGCCTCATCAATTCCCCGTTTAATCGATTCAATACCGGCCGGATCGGTATCCATCATTAAAGTAATTTTGTCAGTATAACGCTTTAATAACATTAATTGTTCATTGGTCAGAGCTGTTCCTTTAACGGCCACAAAGTTGGAAAATCCAAATTGATAAGGAATGATCATGTCAAATTCACCCTCTACGATAAAAGCATTTTGCTTTTTCTTGATCTCTTCCTTAGCCAGATTAATCCCAAAAAGGGTCTCTCTTTTATGATAAATTGGAGTCTCCGGTGTATTGATATATTTTGCTTCTTTCTCTTTTTCATCCAAAATCCTTCCGGAAAAGCCAAGAATATTATTCCGGCCGTCCTTTAAGGGAAACATTAGGCGGCCACGAAATCTATCATAATAACTACCTCTTTCGCTCCTAATTAATAAACCGTTTTCCATTATTTCTTCCTCTTCGTATTTCTTTTTCTTTAAAAATAATTTTAAAGAATCCCAGGAAGAGGGTGAATAACCGAGTTGAAATTTATCAATTATTGATTGATTTAAAGCTCTATTTTTTAAGTATTGACTTGCTTTCTTTCCAAAAGCGGTTTTTTTTAGAATATAGTGAAAAAATTCACCGGCTATCTGATTCATACCTAGATATTTTTCTTTTTTTTGCCAAATCTTATCTTCAAAACTGATTTTGTTTAACTTAACACCGGTTTTTTTTGCTAACTCTCTTAAAGCCTCGATAAAAGTAATATTTTCCCATTTCATTAAAAATTTAATTACATCTCCGCCTTCTCCGCAGGCGCCAAAACAATGCCAAATACCACGTTCCGGAGAGATGACAAAAGAGGGGGTTTTTTCCTGATGAAACGGGCAGACAGCTTTGTAATTGCGGCCAGCCTTTTTTAAAGTAATAAAACTGCCTATAAATTCAACAATATCAATCTTTTTTTTAATTTCCTCAATTGGGTTTTCCATTCAATCTATTCTATCATGAAGCTTTTCTATTTGATATTTAATATTTAATCTTTTATATTTATCCTATGATCTATCTTTATATTGACCGCAATACGATTAAACTTCTTTACCTAAAAAAAACCATACTTGGCCAACAGGAAACCTTATATCAGCAAAAAACCTACGGATCCGACTTAATTGATAAAGGAAAAATTACCAATATTGATTTATTGGCATCGGCGATTAAGGAAGTAATTTCTTCGTCAAAAAGACCAGTTAATGAGAATCAGGTTTGTCTCATACTTCCTCAGGAGTTTTTTAGTTTTTTCCGCACGACCGTCCCCTCAGATATTGCCACCTCGGCCCTTAATTCTTTTATCAGTGATAAGGCCCGTTCAATTTTGCCGATTGATAATACCGATCTGGCAAGTGATTTTTTTATTCAGGAATCGGAAAATGAAAAAATTGTTACTTATTTTGGTATTAATCAGGAAACCCTTCTTAGCTTAAAACAGGCAATGACTTTGATTGATTTTAAAATTAATTCAATTATTCCCGATACGATTGCTTACTTTAAATTGTTTGAAAAAACCCTGCGAAAAGAAAAAAAGGAAACTATCCTTTATGCCGAACTTGGGCCCGATATTTTAAGCGGATATTTGTTTGATTCTTGCGGCTTGATTGATGATAAAAAAATATCAATCAAATATTCAGAAACGGATAAAATTGCGGATATTCTCAAGGCAAAAATCGATGAAATTGCCGTCGACAAAAAAAAGGTCAACCGGATTATAATCTCCGGAGAAAAGTCTGATAATATCCGTCAAGATACTTTTACAAAATCGGTCGGTGTCTGGACCAATCCTTTGAAGCGGATCGTTCCAACTTTTTATGAAGAATATTTAAAAATGCTTATTCCCAAAGACGGAAAGGCTTTCCCGATTTTAATGTATGACGTCTGTTTCGGTGCTTTTATTTTATCTGAGGAGAACAAAGGTTTTTCTCTTTTGAAAAATGGAATTAATTTGAAAAAAAATAAAGTTTCCCTACCAAAGATAAGGATGCCTAAAAAAGAAATATTACTTTTTATCAGCTCTTTTCTTATTTCATTTTTACTTTTTATCTTAATTTCCAGATCTAAGATTAATTTAAAACTGCCCGACTTCATAACTAAAAAAAATGTCGTTACTGTTACTCCAACTACCATTCCTCCATCACCCACCCCAACTCCTGACTTTAAAAAGGAAGATGTAAAAATAAAAATTCTTAATGGCTCCGGACTTAAGGGAAAGGCAACGGAAATAAAAGAAATTCTTAAAAATAAAGGTTATATGGATATCGTTACCGGTAATGCCGATAACTTTGATTTCAAAATAACCGAGATCCAGGTAAAAAAAGATAAAGCCCAGTTGGGAAATATGATTAAGAACGATCTGAAAGATTATGTCACTTCACCAAAAATCACGGTGTTAGATAATGAAGAAGCTGCCGATTTGGTACTAATCTTTGCTGCCGACTTCAAATAATTTATACTCTTAGGGTATAATAAGGTCCATGGAAATTAATATTGAACAGCTAAAAACAAAATATCAATCGATCTTGAATAAGGCCGATCTCCGTGGAAAAAAAGATGAGTTGAAAACTCTGGAAACGCAAAGCTATGAACCGTCTTTTTGGCAGGAACCAAAAAAAGCCGGTGAAACAATGAAAAAAATCACTGATCTGGCAAAAGAGGTTAATGATCTGGAAACGATTGAACTCCTGCTGGAGGATAATCAGCTGGCAGAGGCAAAAAAACTGATTGATAAATATGAAGTAATTCTTTTTCTTTCTGGACCATATGATAAGGGGGGGGCGATTTTTTCGATTCATGCAGGACAGGGTGGAACTGAGGCAATGGATTGGTCAAGCATGCTTTATCGGATGTACACCCGTTACTTTGAAAGGAAGAACTGGCAGTTTGAAGAATTTGACCGGGTTTCCGGCGAAGAAGCCGGGATAAAAAGTTCGATTATCAACGTTTATGGAAAATTTGCCTATGGTTATTTAAAAGCCGAAGCCGGGGTTCACCGATTGGTACGCCAATCACCTTTTAATGCTGATAAATTACGACAAACGTCTTTTTCCCTGGTTGAAGTTTTACCGATAATTGAAGATAAGGAGATTAATATTCGGGATGATGAGATCGAATGGGAATTTTACCGTTCCGGAGGACATGGCGGACAAAATGTCAATAAAGTGTCAACCGCGGTCCGTCTTATTCATAAACCTACCGGCATCATCGTTTCTTGTCAGACCGAAAGATATCAGGGAGCTAACCGAGAAAATGCTATTAAAATTTTAAGAGCTAAACTTTGGAAAATTGAAGAAGAAAAAAGAGCAAAAACTATAGCCGGTTTTAAGACCGAAACAATGGCCTCTTGGGGGCATCAAATAAGATCTTATGTCCTTCATCCCTATAAACTTATAAAAGATCTCCGGACCAATCACGAGGAGACCAATACGGATAAGGTTCTTGATGGAGAGTTGGACGGATTTGTGGAGGCATACCTAAAAAATATTAAAAATTAAATATTTGATATTTCTTTTAAAAATTGCTATCCTAAACTGATATGGAAAATAATAATCTAATTCATACTTTGGAAGTAAAAGAAGTTAACGGTATACCTTATGTTACTTTTTTTACATACATCGCTGTGGCTGTTATTATTGGAACAGTTTTAGGTTTTGGTTTTTCTCGTTTTAATAAAAAGACCGTTAAAAACGGCGATACTAAAACAGCTGCTCAATCCGCTGGAGTCGTTGATAAAAAAACTTTTAAAGACAGCGCTGAAGGTGTTTTACGTGAAGGCGGTATTGATGGTGAAGGGAACTTTCACTTGGAACGTTCCGGCGGCGTATCTCAAAACGTTTATCTAACTTCAACTACGGTAGATTTGTCAGGTTATATTGGTAAAAAAGTCAAGGTTTGGGGCCAAACTTTTCAAGCCGAAAAAGCCGGCTGGTTGATGGATGTCGGACTGGTTGAAATGCAAAAATAATAACAATGATTACTTTCGACAAAGTCACTAAAAAATTCCCCCTCGGTAATATTGCCCTTAATGAAGTCTCTTTTGAGATTGATGATAATGAGTTTGTTTTTTTGGTTGGCCAGTCGGGGGCAGGAAAAACCAGTATTATAAAGATGATTACTGAGGAACTTAAACCTACTAGCGGATCGATTATTATTGATGACTTTGATATTACCGATAAAAAATTTTCCCAAAAAATTAATTTGCGTAGGAAAATTGGAATTATTTTTCAGGATTTCAAGATTCTTATTGATAAAAATGTTTTTGAAAATATTGCCGTAAGCCTTAAAGTAATCGGGGCTGATTATTCATCAATAAAATCTGAAGTAAAAAGGGTCCTCGAATTAGTCGGTCT
>CAYQTP010000060.1:0-5536 GCA_964420475.1 uncultured Gammaproteobacteria bacterium | reverse complement strand
TCCGCCTCGCTTTTGATGGAATTATGTGTTGTAGCATATTAATAATTTACCTTATTACCTGTTGGCAGCATTTCAATAAATACCTGTCCCCTAACTATAGAAATTTCTCTACCATTGTTGTCAAAAAATTTAATCTGGTCTTCGTCAGTTTCCTTACTCCAGGTCCCTTCAACCACCTGCCCATTCTTAAAAAACAGCATTTCACCACTGCCGATATTTTTATAAAGTATGTGTCCTCCTTCATAACCATCGTTTGCAGGCGATTCTCTCACAAATATTACGACAATATTTTTTGCTTCAAGTTGTTTTCCGGTGTTCTTGTCAAGGTGAGGAGCACCTCCATTGGTTCTTCTATAACTGTTTGACGTGTTGTCATAATTCCAAACAACACTGAAATCACTGGCTAGATTGTCCCAAAAACCAAAATCAATTTTGGCCACTTTCCCTCGATCGGCCAATTTTACATCATCTTCAAATTTCCATTCGGAAAAACCTTTATCCCATCTTACCCCCTCTTCATCAACATTGGTTAATTCTCTTTTATCTTTCGCATACTGCCATAGTTTTTTGGTCGAGGTATAAACAGTATGCTCGGTTACTCTTCCCGGCAGTCTTTCATAATCACGCCAGAAATATGGAAACGGCACGGAGAATTGATTCAAATCATTATAAGACGACCAGCCCAAATCATTTATATAACCCAGCGCATTGGCGGGTCCCGGAGTATTGGCTCCCCCTACATGAGCATATAGGGGATTTTGTCCATAACCTTCAAGAAACTTTAAAAAATAGATGCGGGCTGAGCGGACCGGTCCAACGTATGAGGCATCCTGACAATAAAATATAGCTAAAAATCTGGTAATTCCTCCTTCTGCCACCGCTTCATATATGATATCAGCTGAAGACAGGCCTGATTGGGGTCTGGCTTCTTTGTGATTTTCAATCATAACACCCAAAGGACGACGACTTTCCCAGGCATCTCTTTGAGTTTTCGATAGCATTTTTCCATTAAGGGTACATTCCTCGGTTTTTGGTTCACTATCTGCGGCCAATTCATCTGCTCCATTCTCCGACTTTGGAGCCTGATAGCTGATCGGCGACAAAAAAGATTGGCCATCTCCGGTTGAGAAAAAAGAATAAGTTGTCACCGATGAAAGAATAAATAGAACAAAAACAATCAGATAAGCTATTTTTTTATTAATCATATTTAGGAAAAATAATAATATAAAAATTATGCTTGTACGGGTTTAATTAATTAAACCCCTACCTGCTTTCGGCAATTGCTTTCTTTTCTTCCTCTGATAATTCAAATTCTTCACCCTTTCCTCCTCTGACTTTTTTACTATAAACTCTTAAGCCTTCCCGGGCATAGATGAAATTCATCACTATACCACTATTCTCATAATTTAAAAAGGAAATAACAAAACTTTTCTCCCCCCCCATCCTTTCAAAAGGGTTAAATTTGACCAAACCAACCTTTTGAATATGAAGAGTTGATGCTTTTATTTCTTCATGTAATTCTTTTTTTACTATTTCCAATTCTTGTTTGGTTTTTTTGTCAATCATTAACAATTCATCTAATATTTCATCAATCTTCTGTTTTTTTGTCTTAGAAATTAAATCATTATAATGGGCTTTGGTCTTTAAAACTATACCAGTCAAAAAAACCAGCCAAATAAAAAAAAGAGCCAAAACTACATAAATGGTCATCATTCATATTCTATCGTCTTAGATAAAAAGTGTCAATGATATTTTCTGGTTTTATTTATCCTGCCTCATGTTGGTTGATTTTTAATCTTTGGTGTGCTATCGTGTATAGCGTATGCCTAAAAAGACGAAGAAAGAAAAGCTATTGGCTTCTTATCACAAGAAAATCCGCCTATTAGAAAAAAAGCAGACAATCACACCAGTAATTTCATCTCCCTCACCGGTTCCGGTCGTAAAACAAGAAATAAAAAATTTTCCAGTCAATCAATATTTTTTTTCTGACTTAAAAAAAAGTATAATTTTAACTACTTTGATCATTGGCCTTGAAATTTCCCTATATTTTGTTAAGCTGATTAAATAAAATTTATAATTTAAAATTTTTTATAAAGGGGGTGAATTAAAAATATGGTATCAATGTATTGTGTCAAATGCCGAACTAAAAGAGATGTTGCTAATCCAGATAAAGTCACTATGAAAAATGGTAAACCGGCAATGAAAGGTAAATGCCCGGTTTGCGGTACTGGTATGTATAGAATTGGTTCAGCATAATATTTTATTTAAATAAGGTATGTATAAATTGCCCCGTCTTTTGGCGGGGCAGTTTTTTAAAGCAGTTTAAACGTATGAATTTTTTTATTTTCTTTAAATAAAGATAATCTGTTTATTTTAAAAGAAAGATCGATTTCTAAATTGGCTAAACGCTTTTTAATAACAAAATATTGCTGTTTTGAAGGAATTTTATAGTTAGCCAGGATTAAGCGGGGGACATATCTTTCTGGACTTTGAGCTATTTGGAATTGTTCTTTAATGTCTTTACTTATTTTTTCTATCCCTTTTTCCCTCCTAAAATTGAGGTATAAGGTAATCTTATTATGGATTGTTAAATTAACCGCGTCTGCATATAAATAAAATGGTTCTTTATCATATAAAGCCGGTTCTAATTTATTGATAACCATTTTGGGTTCAATAGATTCTTCAAATGAATGGACTAAAATACTATAGTCTTCTACCGGTTCCCATTGAAACTGCGGATATGTTTTTTTTAAATCCGACAGTTGATCGGTTATTTCTTTTTTTGTTTTATCAGATAATTCGATCGTCAGTAATAATTTCATATTGTTTTTTATAGATTAAATATTTTGGCAATATTTCTTGTGGAAAAATTTTTTAAATTTGACACAACTTCCTTTACTTCTATTCCGATTTCTCTTGCCTGTTTCTTTTTATTCTCCAATTGTTTATCCCCTTCTGTCACTGCGATTATACTTGGTGATATTTTTTTTACCAGTTCAAAATAATCGTTATTTGTTTCAAATAAGGGTAGAAGGACTATCATATCTACCATATTCAAATTTGCTAAAATCTCCGCTCTTTCTGATTGGTGATGGACCGGTAGCTTCCTTTTGTGTTTTTTTATAAATTCGTCCGGCTCCAACGCAATAATTAAAAAATCGCCCTGTTCTTTTGCTTTTTCAAGAAACTTTAAATGACCGTAATGGATCAAATCAAAACATCCTCCGGCAAGAACCGTTCTTTTGTCTTTGAAAAAATTTTTTACTTCCTGAATTTCCTGATATTTAACAATTAATGCCTTCTTTCTCACAAGAGAAATTATACAATAAGAATATGAAGCTTAATACGGAAATTATTGAAGAAAAGCAAAAGGCCTTAATCGTTTCTAAAAAAAAATTTCCATTTATTTCCCTTTTAAAAAACGAGTTAAAAAAAGTCTCTGTTAATCCTTTTTATTCTCCCTTTATTCCAAAAGTGATCAAGATATTTCATTATATCTTTATTATTAATGAGTCTATATCTTTGGAAAAAATCAAAAATAATAAAGAAAGTTTATTTATTCATATTTTTTTCGGAGAAAGAAATCATCAGATTAATATAAAAAATCCGCCAAAAAATATTAAAATCATCACCGTTAACGGAAGTCTACTGGAAAAAAATGAAATTGATAAAATTCTCTGGTTTTCTTTTTCAAAAAGTGATGAAGTAAACCTCAACTTAAACCTGTCACAATTAGTAAAAAATAATTTTAATCCTATACCGAAATTTGCTCATAATTATAAAAGATTTATCACAAAAAAGAATTTGATAATCTTGTCATTATTATCCATTATTATGCTTCATCTCGCTTTCATTCCTTTTCTTTTCCTTTCCCTGCTTTTCAATTATCAAAATTATCTCGCTCTTAAAAAAAATTCTTTTAAGGATATTAATAATTTTGCCTCTATTAATGAAATTTCTAAAAAATTATATTCGATCGTCCGCCCCAGCTATCTGTTATTTGGAATTGCCATTTTGCCTGACAACCTGATCAATATTAATGAAAAAAGCCTGACGATCGTCGGTCAAGCAAAATCCCTGCTCGAAAATTTTAAAGGTTTGGAAGAGCTTTCCTTTCAGGTGCAAAAAACGGCCGAAGAAAAAAACATTTTGATTTTAAGGATCGAGAAAATCAAAATTGATTTGGCTAACATTCAAGAGGAACTAAATATAATTGCCCAAAAAATTCCGATGTCAAATAATTATTTGGAACCAATAAAGAAACAATTGCTCGAACTGGGTGATAATTTACAAAAAGCTGAAAAATTTATTGATTATTATCAAATTCTCATCACTGAAAAAAAACCAAAAAAATATGTGATTTTTTTTGCTAATAATATGGAATTACGCCCGGGTGGCGGATTTATCGGTTCGTTCGGAATTTTTGAAATCGGTAATTACAGTATTGGCGAAATTAAAATTTATGATATTTATGATGCCGACGGCCAATTGACAGTTCATCTTGATCCGCCGAAACCAATTGCTCAATATTTGCACGTTCCCCATTGGTTTTTCAGGGATTCAAATTTTTCACCTGATTTTTTTACCAACTATCAAAAGGCTTTATTTTTTCTCGAAAAAGAAATGAACATGACCGATTTTTCCGGCGGGATTTTACTGACAACCACGGCTGTTGAAAATATCCTTTATGCTTTTAATGACCTATATCTACCTGATTTTGATGAATACATCAATGCTAAAAATTTTTATTTAAAAACCCAATTTTATGTAGAAAAGAATTTTTTTCCGGGTTCGATACAAAAAAAAACATTTTTATCCTCTCTTGTTAGACAACTGCAAAATAATCTCAATTCCGTTAATATCAGAGTTTTATTCTCTCAGATAAAAAAATCCCTTGATGAAAAACAGATCGCTGTTTATTTAGAAGACCAAGGTCAACAGTCTTTTTTTGATTCATCTTTCTGGTCCGGCCGGGTTATCGATTCTAAATGCACTTTATCAGAAAATTGCATTACCGATTATGTCTTTCCATATGATGCCAACGTCGGTGCCAATAAAGCTAATTTTTTCATCAACCGTTTTATCAATATAAAAGTTAATATTAACTCTCAGGGCAAAATCAGCCATTTTCTTTCACTCCAGTATAAGAATGAATCGCCGGCAGAAATTTTCCCAACCGGTTATTACCGTAATTATTTTCAAGTTCTTTTACCTTTAAACTCTACTCTAGATCAAATTACCAAAGACGGTGTATTGATTGAGGATATCGATCAAATAGATGATCAATATAAACTGATAGGCTTTTATTTTGAACTGGCGCCGGGAAAAACCACCGACATAAAGATCAATTATCAATTAAACGAACCGTTGAAAAAAGGAAAAAATATCTATCAATTAATATTTCAAAAACAGATCGGCGCCAAAAATACTGATCTGATATTAGAGTATCAACTGGATAAAAATATTTCCATACTCAATCACAATTTTTCTCCCATTGTTAAAGATAATCAAATCGTCTATAATACCAATTTATCAA
>CAYQTP010000059.1:0-5682 GCA_964420475.1 uncultured Gammaproteobacteria bacterium | reverse complement strand
GGAAAAAGAAACGATCGACCGGTTTTTTAATTCTTTTATCTGCCAGTTCATGATCGGATCGGAGGATAGGCCTGTTTCGATCGCATAAATATATATATCATAATCACCAAAACATTCTTCGATCGAATCAAATCCGCTCTTTGATCCAAAAATCGAAAACCACGGCGTCCAGGCATGAGCGAGGATAAATAAGACCTTCTCGTCAATTTCCAAAACTATTTTTAATAAGTCGACCGAGGAAATGCCGACGATCGGCCGTCCATCCGCCAGCAGATTGCAACCTCGAGAACTTAATTCTTTACTGATTTTCTCGCAGGTTGTAATTGAAGGAGAGAAGATCAGATTGTGAACTCGCCTTACCTGGCCACCTTGTGAATAGATACTGGAGATTTCCGTTGAAAGGAGAAAGTTGGCTTCTCCGGGCTTATCTTTTAAGGTATAGATCCCTTCCGACGTCTCTTTTAAATTTTCTTTTATCGTCAAAAACCATAAAGGGTGAGTCCAGTCACCTGTCGCAATTAATCCTATTCCTTTTATCTTTGCGAAGCGGGAGATTTCTTCCAGGGTCATATTTGGCGAGACCGCCCGTGAATATCTGGAATGAAGTTGCAAGTCGGCAATAATCTGCATACTTAAATATTTTAACAAAGTTTGACAAATCGAATGTCACTAAGTATTATTTTAAAGCCATGATGAATCTTAGGATCCCGGGACCAACCCCACTGTCTGCAAAAGTACTTTCTTCTTTGTCTCAACAAGTGATCAGCCATCGGGGCAAAGATTATGAAAAAATCCATCAGGAAATTGTTTCCGATCTTCAATATTTTTTTCAAACAAAAAATCCCATCTATCTTTTAACCGCGTCAGGTACGGCCGGATTGGAAACGGCCATAGTTAATTTTTTTTCTCCCGGCGACTCGGTAATATTTTTTACCTGCGGCGAGTTTTGCAATCGTTGGGCCGAGATAGGTAAAAGATATGGCCTGAATGTTAATCAAGTCAAGTTCCCTGAAGGAACGGCGGTCAAAAAAGAAATAGTTCAACAAACTCTTTTAAAAACAAAAAAGCTGGCCGGGGTTTTTATCACCCATAATGAAACAGGGACCGGAGTTTTAAATAACTTGTTTGCCATCGCTCCGATTGTGAAAAGACATCCTGATAAACCACTTCTTTTGGTTGACTCGATCAGTGCTTTAGGCGGCGTCAACCTGCCAATGGACCGTCTTAAAATTGACGTTTTGATTACCGCTTCCCAAAAGGCCTGGATGTCATCTCCGGGAATTTCTATGATTGCCATATCTCACGCGGCCTGGGAAAGGCAAAAGATTTCAAAAATACCCAAGTATTATTTGGATCTTTCCCTATATGAAAAATTCAGCCAAAAAAACCAGACTCCGGCTACTCCTGCGGTTTCGGTCTTATTCAGTTTACACACCGCTTTAAAATTAATGAAAAAACAAGGCCGGGAAAAAATATTTAAAAAACATCTTGAACTGAAAGATTATTTTCGCAAACAGTTAAAAAAAATTTCTTTAAAATTAGTCGTCGACGATAAAGAGGCATCTCCCACAGTTACCTCGATTTGGCCGCCTGAGGGAGTCGACGAAGCTTCCTGGAGAAAACTTTTAAGAGAAAGATATAATACGGTGATTGCCGGAGGAATGGGGGGGCTGAAAGGAAAAATCGTCCGGGTCGCCCATATGGGATACGTTTCCAAAAAGGATCTCGACCGGGTTTTAATTTCCTTTAAAAAATCATTAAAAAAAATGTCTGAACTATGTTTAAAGTCTTAATCGCTGACAAAATAGATAAAAGCGTTATTGACAAAATCAAGAGTCCAAAATTTTTCTTTGATTACAAGCCGGAGATCACTCCCCAAGATCTCATTAAAATTATTCCCGGCTATCAGGGACTGGTTGTCCGCAGCCGAACCAAGGTTACCCAAGAAGTGATTGACAAAGGCCATAATTTAAAAGTGATCGGCCGGGTCGGCAGCGGTCTTGATAATATAGAGCTTAAAGAAGCGAAAAAAAGAAAGATTGCGATTGTTAACTCTCCCGAATCAAACTCCGAGGCGGTTACCGAACTGACTTTGGCGCTGATTTTGTCTTTGCTTCGCAAGCTGTCATTGGCTTATTCGTCAATGAATAGCGGCCTCTGGCTGAAAAAAGACCTTAAAGGAGAAGAGCTTGAAGGAAGAAAGGTCGGCGTAGTCGGTTTTGGGCATATAGGAAAGAGGATAACAAAAATATTAACTGCATTTGGAGCCAAAGTCGATTATTATAGCCGGACTAAAAAAACAAACTCCCTTAAGTATATTTTTAAACATTCCGATATTATCAGTGTCCATCTGCCTTTAACCAATGAAACAAAGAATTTTGTTAATAATAAATTATTATCATTGATGAAGCCTAATAGTTTTTTGGTGAATACGTCACGGGGCGGAGTAATTGAGGAAAAGATTCTTTTTAAAATGCTTCAAGAAAAAAGGATTGCCGGAGCTGCACTGGACGTTTTTTGGCAGGAGCCTTTGCCCCCCGGCTCTCCCTGGAGGAAATTGCCAAACGTTATTCTTACTCCCCACATTGCCGCCTCAACCAACGAGGCTTTAAAAAAAGGGACCGAAACCGTTGTTGGTGATATTATAAAAATTTTAGGAAAAAAAATTTAATTTGAGAACTGATCAATTCCATTTAGAGATCGTCCCCATTAAAAATATTCTAATTCATGAGGAATTTGATCCTTCAAGAAGTGATGATCTGGTTAAAAAATTCAAGAAAAACAATACTTTGATCGATCCGATTATCGTTGCCTCCCTAGGAGATAATAAATACCTGCAGTTGGACGGTATGAACCGGATGCATTGTTTTAAGACTCTTGGGATAAAAACCATCCTCTGTCAAATTGTCGATTATAATAATCAGGAAGTAGTTAAACTTTCTTCCTGGGTCCATTTATTTCAAGCCAAAAGAGAAGAATTTTCCAGATATGTCCAAAAAAACAAAAGTCTTAAAATTCAACCAGCTGAACCTGATGATATTGGGCCGCGCTATATTAAAGAAAAAGATTTTGGCCGGCTGGTCACGGTGATTGATAAAAGCGACGGGGCGTTTTTGATTTCAACCGGTGGAAGTTTTATCAATAAAGTAAAAAGGTTAAATAATATCGTTTCCTTTTATCAAAATAATATTACCAGGGAGATTCTTCCTTTTGATTTAACCCGCCGTAATATCCGGTTGTTTTTCTGCGAAAATCCTCATCTTCTCAATTTTTATGAAAATCCAAAAACCAACCTGATGGTCATCTTTCCCAATTTTACCCCCCAGCAGGTGATTGAAGTCGTCAGGGCCGGCGGTCTTTTTCCGACCGGAGTGACCCGTCATCTGATAAGCGGCCGATGTCTGGGCATAAATATCCCGTTAAGCTACTTTGACAATTCAAGATCTTTAAGCGTCCAAAATCAACAGCTTGATATTTTCCTTTCCAAAAAAAAAGTCCGCGCCTATGAAGAATCGATTATTAATTTTGAATAGTTTGTTTCGTTCTCCGATGATTAAAATTGGAGTGAGTCGACAGAAAGAAAGATTTAAATAAATAAAAAAATACGAGAACATTTATTGCTGAAACAATATAAACAAATGGTAGACTGTCAATGATCCTCATTATCAATTCAATCCGCGGCACAGCCCAATTACGATAATGGTTGATGAAACTCGTTATTGACAGAAGAACAAACCAGCCGATAAGCCCTCTTTTTTTTAATGAAAAAATTAGCAAGAAAACGAGAGGCAATAGACTATAACGTTCATGCATTTTAGTTAAAAATAGAAATGCCCCAAATGCACCTATAAACAAAGCTATAAAAAAATCTTCCGCTATTTTCCTGCTTTTTATAAGACGCAAGATAATAAAAATGTTTATGAGCCCGACTATCGCATATCCAAAAAACCTGTAAGGAATATTCAATATAAATGGGGTAAAGTCTTTTATTCCCCTAAAACCGGCTATCAACACCCAGAAATTAAAGGCGCCGTTAGTGACAAAGGGAAGGCTTTGGGCTGCCAGGATTTTATTGAAATAAACCAGATATGGATATAAAAAAATATTTTTGCCTCCAAACGGAAGAAAAGAAATATAAAAAATAATGTCGGCGATAAACAGATTAAGGATTGATCTTTTAATTCCAAATTTTTTGATGAAAAAAATAATATAAACCGGCAAAAAAATCAAAGCGGTTGGCTTAACAAGAAGAGCTAACATAAACAAAATTATTGAAATAATATCCCATTTCTTATAAAGAAGGAAAAAAACAGATGACAGGACAAAAAAAATCGGGATTGAGTCAATCTGGCCCCAGAGGCTGCTGTTGAAGATAAACGCCGGATTAAAAAGCACCAGACTAATCGCAATTATATGACCCCCTTTGTTCTTCGGAATTATTTTTTTAGCAAAAAGGTAAACAAAAAAAGCAATTCCCAGATCTGCTAATATCGCCGGTATTTTTGTCAATCCGGCCAAAAAAACGGTTTTTTCCAGGAAAAAAATTATATTTGACGGGATAAGAGGAATATGGAGATTAAGCCACCAGTAAAAGTCATGGATCAAAGGAGAAAAAAGCCGCATTGCCGCAAAAATATAGATCGCCAGAGGGGGATAGTTGGGGGTTAAAGTAGCAAATACGTTCGAGGACTGGGTTTCGTAGAAATTCTGCGGACCTCTGATCAGAAAATCTTTCGCCCAAACCATATGATTGTTGACATCCCAGCTATAATCAGCAAAAATCAGCGAAAGCCGGATGATCAGCCCAAGAAAAAAGAGAAAAAACAGAATATTTTTTTTTATAAAATTCATTTTTATATTATAATGCAATTATAAATGTCAAATACCAATAAAAGCCTAATCGCTTTCTTAATAATTATTGTCTCATCAACCATTATGTATCTCATCTCCGGTTATCCAAAGACAAATCCGGCCGGATGTACCATGGAGGCAAAAATCTGTCCTGACGGTTCATCAGTCGGGCGGATCGGACCAAACTGTGAATTTGCCCCCTGTCCGATGGTAAGAAAAAAACAGGCGGTTACTCCGTCGCCTATGCCTACGGGCGCTTACCTCTGTCCGAAATCAGAATGGGTTGACTGTATGCCCGGACCAGATAAACCAAAACCGGAATGTGATCCTCAGCACCTCTGGTGGGCTAAAGAAAACTGCCCCGGATTCAAGGGCGCCGCGTATTAATCTTCATATCCTTAACTGATATAATAGTTTCATGAAGATTATTAATCGTAAGTTTCATCGCGATTATCGGGAGATCCAAAAATATGAGGCCGGAATCGTCTTAACCGGCGCTGAGGTCAAGTCGATCAGATCCGGCCGGTTGCGGATCGATGATGCCTTTGTCCGGATTATCGGATCGGAGGCCTATTTAATTAATGCAGAAATTCCGATCTATGAGTTTGCCCGAAACAGCGCCTACGAATCAAAAAGGAGCCGAAAATTACTTCTGCACAAGAGGGAGCTTCTAAAATTAAAGGTGAAAATGGCTTCAGGCGGATTGACTTTGGCTCCGGTTTCCTGCTATAATAAGGGGCCTCATATCAAACTAGAAATAGCTTTGGTCAAGGGCAGAAAAGATATTGAAAAAAGAAAGTTAGAGAAGAAAAGAGATATAAAAATAAGAGA
>CAYQTP010000058.1:0-5768 GCA_964420475.1 uncultured Gammaproteobacteria bacterium | reverse complement strand
TCACCCAGTTTTCCTTGGGAAAGATTAAGGATCAAAATTTTTCCTTCATTCATTATCTGCTCCAGATCAATTGAAGACTTGGTTTTTCCAATGATATTTCTGATCATCTTTGAAGTGACAAACTGGCCGACCTTATTTTGAATCGGGGAGATGGCTTCGGCTTTTAGGCGGTCCGGCATCTTGGCATATTCTTTTTCCCAGAAGTCCTTAAGAACAGGATCTTTGAGTGCGGAAACAACTTTTTTCCGGTAATCGGCATTGGATAAAAGAGAGAGAATATCGACCAGTGTCGCTCCCGGTGCCTCAAGCAGAGTAAGAATGACATTTCTTAAGATATATTCCAGCCTCGGCCCCCAGCTGTCCTTGTAAAGCTTGTAAAAAATCGAGACAATACCAGAAGCAACCAGATCTTTTTGCTGTTTGTTTTTTATTTCCAGGACATTTAAAGAAAACGGACGCTCCGTATCAAAAGGTTCCAGGTAGACAACATCGTTCATCCGTCTTTTAGGAATATAATCCAAAATTATTTCTGACAGATCCCCGTGAGGATCAATTATTCCGACCCCGCGGTCTTTCCTGATATCGTCTATCGCCATGTTGGCGATCAACGTCGATTTACCGACACCGGTTTTTCCGATTATATAGACATGTTTTCTCCGGTCTTCGGTCTTAATGCCAAAAACAGTTTCTTTATTTTTGAATTCGGCCTTGGCGAAAAAATTAATATCGGATTTATATTTTTCTTCGGTTGGGGCATTGCGCGCAATGCCCGTACCTGCGGGTGAAACAGGCAAATTCTCAGGCGGCTCACCAAGCAAGGTTTTTCCCCAGGCCATATTTTTAATTCCGGAGAGGAGATATCCCGGTGGATGCCAGAGGGTAGCCAGTTCCTGAGCGTTAAGGATCTGGCCCTGATGTTCAAAGTAACTTATTTTTCTCGATCTGATCCGGTCAATCAGCATTTTTTTGAAAAATATTCTTTTTTTGAAGACATATTGATTGCCTTCACCAAGAGAAAAACTACCGAATGTTCCGGCGAGATTGGTCAGATACGGATATGGGTCGATCTGGTCTGTGGTTGATCCGACCACCAGCCGGATGGAAGCTTTACCGCCTTGGAAAGAAGCCTTTTTCATAATCAGTAATTTTTGCGGATTTTGTCCGTATTTATCGGCCGTTTCATCATATGACAGGTGCCGGGCGGCGGTGACGGCGGCATCGGCCCAGGCAAAATAGGCGGGGGTGACCGCAATCTGAACGGCAAATTTAAGGTGAGCCGGCTGTTTTGACAAAAATCCCAGTAAGGCCGATAAAGGATCAACATCTTTAAAGTCAAAATAAGTTTTAGTTGGTAAATAAGAGTATGAATTTAAAGCCACTTCACCGACAGCCAGTCTTTTTGATTTAAAGATCAACTCCATCGGATCGCCGGTTTTCTTGACCGTTGAGGTCGGGAAAGAAGAGGAGACAAGGCTGCCGATTAGAGTTTCAGATGAGGCTGGGGTCGTCACATAAAAATATAAGGTTTGAGAAATCAGATAGATTTCAAAAGCATAGGTTTTGGGATGAAGATACCAGCGTTTCCAGAGGGGGATAAACGAAGGAAGGAGCGAGGCGAAGATCTGTGTTCCTGCCTCGATCGGCGTCTCATCGTCTTTTGGATTACGGATTTGCAGGTAAGATAGTTTATTCATTTTTGTTCTTAATTAAAAGTATACGCAAGGTTACGATTACAAGCAAGGCAAAACCCAAAAATTCCAGGTATTGCGGCCAGAAAATAATTAAAACCTTTTTACTATCAGTGAGCCAGCCATTGGCCCAGTTGTTAACTTTGACGTGAGACAGTATTTTCCCGTTTGCAATTGCAATCCAGCCGGGATCATAGGTTTGGAAGAGGATAATATTATTATAATCTAAATCATTATTTTGAATTTGGTAAGTAAAATAGTTTAATTTGTTTACTTCATAATCATTAGAAAAAATTACCTCGGATCTATTTAATCCTTTCCTCACAAACTTCATTTCTTTTAAAGATTTATAGGGAAAGAGATATAAAGACAGTTCATCTAAATTATTTGCAGCGGCCAAATTTTTAAAAGACTTATTCTGGAAAGCAAACGTATAACCAAGTCCGTAATCAAATCTGGGGGAGAGGATAAAATAATTTATTTGATTGTTGAGCCTGTCTTCCAGGTAACTTTGTTTTTTTGTTTCATCAATGATGTAAAAAAACAAAGGCAGACCCTGATTGTTTATAGATTTAGTTTTTATCAGATAACCGATATGTTGGGGAAGAGTCAGATCAGAAAAACCAAAATTAGTTTTTTGATCGATCTGGGTATTAAAATTTTTCAGGGCAATTTTTTCGAATCTGACGGTGAATTTTTTATCTTCAATGACCGGCTGAAGTTTCAAGGAGAGATTAACCGGCTGGCCGTCAACCAGTACTAATTCCTGATAAATATCGGAAAGATAGAAGTCAAAATTATCGGGACTAATCGTCAATAGTATAGACAGATAAAAATAATTATCATCTTCGCTGATCTGCCAATTTTTTTCTTTTAGATTGGTTTGGCTGGTCAGACTTAAAAAGGGATAAAAAATATCAATCTGAGAGCTTTGACCGTTTGTGTAAAAACTATTTTCTAAAAAAGCCTGATCGTCATTGGTGATGCTGATTTTTGGATTGATATTAATAAGACTAGAAGTCAAACTAACAAATTTATTTGTTTGATAATCATGATCAATTTTATAAAGAAAAATATTTTTACCGGCAAAAACTAGTGTGATCTTTGAACTTTTCATTAAAAGTTCATCAATCCGGTCGTATTGCAGGGCTTTATAACTTGATACAAGCGGGATAAGCGATTTATCTAAAATAAGATAATCTACTTGATATTTATCAAAGACCTGAAGAATTTTACCGATATTTTCGGCCTCAAAGGCAGTTTTTATTTCCCAAAAATAACTTTCGGAGGCTTTGCTCCAGACGTCAAAGGTCCGGGAGACGATCGGTTGCTCTATTCCATACCATAAAAAGCCGCTGCCGTTATAACCCCATTTATTAAAAAACCAACCCCAATAAGTGTAGTCCGGTGAAAGAGCGATCCGGCTGTTTTTATCAATGTTTTTGAAATAACTGATCACCGTTTGATAATCTTCAGGGATCTTTATTTTCATTTCCGGAGAGATGAAAAAGCCCTGGAATGAAGGCAGGGAATAAATAAAGATCAAAAAACAAATAACCAAATAAATAAACGCAATTCTTTTTCTGACAATGATTTTTACACCCTCAACGACAAAATAACTATAAATCAGCGAATAGGGAATTATAAACTTGGTAAAAGGGGAGCGGAAGATTTGATTGACGATGAAATTTTTGCGTAACAGTTCATTTATCCAGGAAAAAGGCGGAGTTGCTAAAAGCAGGGCAGTGGCAGAGAGGAAATATATCAGAATAAAACCAAGATTCTTTTTCTTTTTTAAGTTTAATAATATGCCCAGTACTCCAGTGACCCCGAATAAATATGGTAAAACTCCCACGGCCGGATTGGAAAAATGATTTTTCCAGGGAGCAAAAAGAAAGGTATTATTAATTCCCTTTAGGTCAAAGTAAAAACCCTCAAGTTTTAAAAAGCTGCTAATATTACCTTTTTCCAGGTTCTGATAAAAAACGTCTTCCGTGGCCAGTTGATTAGCTTTAGCTTCAGAGACAACCCGGCTGTTCGTTTTCAGGAAATAGAATTGAGGCAGAAGCCAGAAAGCATTGATCAGTAAAATTAACACAAAACCAAAAAAAGCCTTTTTCAATACTTGAATATTTTTCGTTTGTAAAAAATTTCCCAAAGCAATGCAGCCTAAAATAAGGATGTAAACAATAAAAAGCTGCTGGGTATAAAAAGCGGGAGTTCCTAACAAGTTGATTAGAAAAAAATACCAGAGATTTTTTTTCTTCTCTCTCATTTGACTCATTGGTCTTATTAATCTCATAAAACCCCATATTCCCCACGGTAAAAAGGCAAAAAATGTCGAAAATGATTCGAAAGGCAGGTAAAATATCTGGACCGTACCGAGATTAAACATATAAAATAAAGCTCCCAAGAAGGTTATTACTGATGTTGCCCCCATCAATCCAATAAGACTCATTATTCCCATTCCCCCCAGTAAAAGCATCAGGAAGTGATAAAAATAGCGGATCATGTTTTGGGGTATTGCATATGACATAATCCACAAAAAGACCGCTCTCGGCAGGTCAGCTGCGTGGGCCATTCCTGCCGTCAGGCCAAAGCTCTGGTATTCCTCCCAGACACTAAAGAAAGCCCGTTTAACCGCCAGCCCTGGATTAAGTTCTGTCTGAAGATTATCCCAGCCGGATAAATATGTACCTGAACGGTAATTCATAAAAAAAAGAAGACAGACAATTAACGTCAGTAATATTTGATACTTAAATTTATTAAAAAAGTTTTTCATATTGTTTGGATATTTTTTTCCAGCTTCTTTTTTCTTTCATTATCCTTGAAAAATCAGCTAATTTGTCGAGATTATTTTTTGCCCAATTTAATCTGTTTTCAAAACTTTCCCGGTTAAAATCAAACAAAAAATCGTCTTTGTTGAGACCGGTTTGTTTTAAAGCGTAAGCAAAATCCGGGCTTTCAAAATACCCGATCAAAGGTCTTGATAAAATAAACGGTTTTTCCAGAGAAAAAGTCATCGCCAGCATTCCCGATGAAGAGAGAAAAGACGAATAAGGAAAAACAACCAGATCGACCTGGTTAAAATATTGGCTCAGATCTTTCTCTTTGACAAAACCGGAAACGAATATATTAAGTTCTTTAGCTTTTTGCTTAAAATCGCCCAAATATTGCCGATAATCTATATTTTTTTCTAAACTGGGGCTGGCTCCGCCGAAAAAATTCAATGAAAATTTAGTTTTATCAATGTCTTCATATAATTTGAGCAGGATTTTTGGACCTTTATAAGGGTGAAGGAAGCCGAAATAGCCCAGGTTGATCTTTCCTTCATATTTGTTTTGTTTTTTAATAAAAGCGGTATCGACTCCGTGCGGGATAAAAACTACTTTATTTTCTGCAAAAAGCAGTTTTGACAGTTGTTTCTTGAAATAATTTTCCGTGACCACGATCTTTCCGGATAATAAACAAACCAGGCTGTAGAAAACATAACTTCCGGCGTTTAATAACTTGGTTTTTAAACCGGCGCCATATATCGGTTTAAAATCAAAACTGACTCCATGGAGGACAACACTGGTTTTTTTACCTAAAAATTTCAAAATCAATAGAAAAACAGGGAAGAAACCGACAAAAAAAATATTGTTGCCGAAAACTCCCCATTCAAATTGAATTAAAATGTTTTGAATGCTTTTATAACCGGCGATCACTTTTAACAACTTGAAATAATTAGAAAAGTCATTTTTCCTCCAGGCTTTGACCCCATGATCTTTTTTGTTTTCATTATCAGCTAAAATAATAATATTCATATCCTCTTTTAATTGATCGGTTATGTTTTTATTAAAAGAAGCCAGCGCGCTTGTCGCGTGGGAATATTTTCCGGTTTTTGGATATGGTGTAATGATTATTAAATTTTTTTTCATATATTTATGATAATCCAAGAGCAAATCTTGGCGAAACATGTTTCTGATATTTACCTTCGATCCAATGATATTTAATTCTAATCATTTCCCTGACGCTTCTGGAGATGTCACGGACCAGGACAACTTTGCTGTTATTTTCAATATGACCCCATTTAACAGG
>CAYQTP010000057.1:0-6275 GCA_964420475.1 uncultured Gammaproteobacteria bacterium | reverse complement strand
CCCGACGTAACGTCGGGATGAAGGTATAGTCTAAACTTTCAAGTAATTGAAAGAATGAATGCGATGTCGGCTCACCGTATCCTGGGACTGAAGTAGGCCCCAAGGGTTGGACTGTTCGTCCATTAAAACGGTACGCGAGCTGGGTTCAGAACGTCGTGAGACAGTTCGGACTCTATCCTGTGCAAGCGCTTGAACTTTTGAGGAGACTCTTCCACAGTACGAGAGGACCTGGAAGAAGAAATCACTGGTCTACCGGTTGGCTCACAAGGCCATTGCCGGGTAGCTAAATTTCTAAACGATAAACACTGAATGCATCTCAAGTGTAAAGCGAACTCCAAGATTAGAAGTTCCCATTAGCTTCCCCGCAGAATACGGGGTTGATAGGCCTCAGGTGTAAGACCTGCAAGGGTTTTAGCCGAGAGGTACTAAATAGCGACTCTCCCATCTTTTTTCTCAGTATTATATTGTAAAATTACTTAATGACGGTTCTTTCTATTGATTCAGGTATTGAACGTACCGGTTATGCGGTCTTTGCAAATAAAAAGTACGTCACTTCCGCGCTTATTAAGACATCAAAAACCCTACCGACAGAAATTAGGCTTAAGGAAATTTATTTAAAACTAAAAAAAGTTTTTGAAAGATATAAACCTGATGTTATGGTTTTGGAACAGCTGTTGTTCTTTAAAAATCAAAAAACATTTATCCGGGTAGCCCAAGCTCAGGGGATTGTTATGCTGCTTGCCGCTCAAAACAATATTAAAACCGAATTTTTAACACCCTTGCAGATAAAGCAGATTATTACCGGTTACGGAAAAGCGGATAAAAAATCCGTTCAAAAAATGATAAAACTAACAACCAGGATTGATATAAAACAGGATGATGTGGCTGATGCAGTTGCGTGCGGACTGGCTTATATTTATTTGAATTAATTTGCTCCAATTCGAGAGAGCTTTTCGGCCGCGTATTTCGCGCCGGTATACATTGAGGATTCAATATTTAAAGATTTGATATATTGAGCAATAAAACCGGCTGTATATGCGTCACCGCAACCGGTTGTGTCAACTATTTTTTTAGGTTTAACGATATCCTGATAATAGATTTGATCATTAAAATATCCGTAACTGCCTTTTTCGGCATCTGTTATTATTAAAATCCGATCTTTCAGGTAGGGGAGTTTGATTTCTAATTTTTTAAAGTCGATTTTCTTATAAGGTCTTTTGATCAGGTCGGAAAATTCATAAGAATTAATTATCAAAACATCTAAGGCATCAAAAAAACCGGTTAACTCTTTAATTGGTCTTCTGCAATCAACAGCCGATAAATTAACAAAAGTCAAGGTCTGATCACCTTTTAAATAATTGATCATTTTCTTTTTTTCGTATAAATTTAAATGCGGAAGGGGAGAAAAATATATATTTTTAGCTTTTTTTAAACCTTTGTGTAATAAAAATTCTCTCAGCATCCGGCTTGGTGTTTCATAGTGCAAAATCGTTCTTTCTCCATTTTCAGTCAAAATGATTGAAGAAATTTTGTAATAATCATCTTCGATCTGACAAAATTCCGTCGAAACTTTTTTATCGGTCAGTTTTTTTAAAATAACATCTTTAAATGGATTGTTGCCGATCTTTCCGAAAATAGCTGTTCTTAAACCGTGTTTTGCGACGCCTGCTGCGACATTAACACCTCCTCCACCTATATTCTCATAAAAATAATCGGCATAGTACTTCCCTCCGATCGCCAATTGAAACCGGTCTTTATTTTTAGTAAACGACTTGCCTTTGTAGTAAAGGTCAATGCTTATATTCCCAACAGAGATAAGATCGTACATAATTTTATGATAACAGAATAATTTTTAATTTTCAGTTTTCAATTCTCATTGAATTTTCAATTGTAAATTGTAAATTGTTAATTGAAAATTTATAATATTTATATGCTAACTATTATCTGCGGCGAAGATTCTATTTCCTCACGGAACTATTTTCTGGACCAGCAAAAAATACTTATCCAAAAGGGCTACGAGATCGTAAATATCGATCACCGGCTAGTGATGGAACTGGATGAAAGTGAGGCGTCAAGCGCATCATTATTTACTCAGAAGAGGGTCTACTTTACCAATAACTTAAATAAAAAAGTTTTAAAAAAATTAAATGTAAAAACCGAGAAAAAGATTAAAGAGATTATCAAATCAGTTGGTATACAGGTTTTTGATTGGGAGCAAGATTCGTCCAGCCGGGATTTAAAATCAATTAAGGGATTAATCGTCAAAGAGCTAAAACCAAACCAGACAATTTTTAAACTGCTTGACTCCTGTTATCCGGGAAATTTAAAGCAGTTTGTTTCTAATTTAAAAATAATTTCCGAGTTGACTGAAGATATTTTTATTTTTATCATGTTGGCCCGCCACATGAGAAAAATTTTAATTACAAAATTGGGGGAAAAATTACCAAAGTTGATGTCCTGGCAGATTGCTAAATTATCCAATCAGGCAAAATATTGGAAACTGGAAAATTTGATTAATTTTTACCAGGGACTGCATCGAATTGATGTTAATGCAAAAACAAACAGCCCTTATTCGCTAAAAGAATCCCTTGACATATTAGCCTGTTATTATTTATGATTTAAGCTCTAGTATGAATAAAATTCCTGATCATGTTTTTCGCGGTTATGATTTGCGAGGGGTGGTCGGAAGTGAGCTTGACGAAGAAAATGTCCTAATTTTAGCCAAGGGCTATGCTACCTATTTACTTCAAAAAAGAGTTTATGACTGTGTTATTGGATTTGACTCAAGAGAATCGAGTCCAAAATTCAGAGACGTTTTTGTTAAAGGTTTAACAGAATCTGGGATCACAGTTTTTGATATCGGGATTACTCTTTCTCAGATTTGTTATTTTGCCCAATATTACTTTAGGACTCGCGGCATGGTAATGATTACTGCTTCGCATAATCCAAAAGAATATAATGGTTTTAAGTTTGGAACCGGTTATTCGGAAACGATGGTGACAGAAGAGATAGTTGCCTTTAGAGAACTGGTTAAATCAGGTAATTTTATAAAATTAGATAAGAAGGGCAAACATATGCAACAGGATATTTTTCCCGACTATCAAAAAGACCTTCTTCGAAGAATAGGAAAAATTAAAAAATTTAAACTGGTTGTTGATTCATGCGCTGCAACTACGGGTTTATTTTTACCAAAAATTTTGCGTTCCGTTGGTTGTGAGGTAATCGAACAAAATACCATACCCGATCCGACCTTCCCAGTCGGTGTTGCCGACCCGACTGAACGTGAAGTCCAGGAAAGATTAGCTAAAAGGGTAATTAGTGAAAAAGCCGATCTTGGTTTTTCATATGATACCGATGGAGACAGAATCGGAGTAGTTGATGAGGACGGTGCTCTTATTTGGAATGATACCTTAGTTTCGCTTTTTTCTAAAGATATCTTAGATTTTGCTCCAGGTTCAGAAATTATTTATAATGTCTTGTGTTCTAAACAGGTAGATGAAGTGATATCCCAAAGCGGTGGTCTTCCGGTAATGTGGAAAACAGGTCATTCATTCATCAAAGCTAAGGTACGAGAGGACCGGGCAATTTTTGGAGGAGAACTTTCCGGCCATTTTTTCTTTTGTGATAATTTTTACGGCCACGACGACGGGGCTATTGCCTCTCTTCGCTTATTGGCTTATTTAACACGTGTCAATCAATCGTTAAAACAAGCGATTGCAAAACTACCTCATTACTTTTCGTCCCCTGAAATTAAAGTCGGATGTCCCGATAAGATTAAATTCCAAATTGTAACCGATAAAATCGGGGAGGAAATTAAAAAGCTTTATCCGTCAGCCAAATATGTCGAGATAGATGGGGTAAGAATGGATACAAAAGAAGAAATGTTGATAGTTCGCGCCTCGCAAAATGGTCCGTATTTAACGATTAAATTTGAAGGTAAGACCCAGGAAAAATATGATCAACTGAAAAATCAAGTTGCAAAAATTTTACATCGCTTGAAGGAGATAGATTTTAAATCAGGAGTAAATGTTTCTTCGTTGGGTTAAACCCACTACATATTGCTTAAATAAGTTAAATTTCATATAATTAGGCTGTTTTATGCCAGATAAAAAGGATCAAAAAAACGAAAGTCAGACGATAGTTCTTTCTCAATCTGCCCGGGCTCTTCTTGATGCTATAAAATCCGTCAAGCCTAAAATAAAATCTGATGATATTTCCGCCTTATCGGTTTCCCAGACCGTCTCCTTTTTTGCCCTGGTTTATGAAAGAGTAAGAAATGCGGTTGAATACCGGGACGATCATCTTATTTTGAGAGCGTCCATCGAACGGATTTTAAGAAGACGTTTTTCCTTAAATCCCGAAGGCAAAGGAGAAGCGGAAAATCTACTTCGAGAATTGCTTTGGGCTCGTTATTTTGATAACGGTGTGCTTGGAGTCGAAGATACGATCATTATTCAAAATTTAATTAATAAATATATTCTGCTTCGTCATCAACTTGTAGTCGGCCGCGACAATACGTTTAGAATCTTTATCGATCAATTTTTAATTGATCTTGTCACCTGTGAAATAGAAGAATCGTTAAAACCTCAGTCTGCCCAAATCCAGACTAATTTATCTTTTTTTATCTATCAGGTCTTAAGAAAAAAAATAAAAATTGAAGGTCTAAAAGAAGATCAAAAAGACGCTTTTTTTTTAGTTGCTATTGAAAAGGTTTTTGGCAAAAGCGACCGCGCTTATACAAGATATCATCTCTTTACTACTTTTTACAAAACTTTAACTGATTATTCTGAGGGAGAACTTCATACTTTAGTCGCCAAATTGCCCGCAATTTTTAAAAAAATCGACGACATGATAGCTAATCCCTACGTTGATAATTTAGTTAAGTTCACTCGTAAACAACTGCCGCCGTTTTTAATTTTGTTTTCTTTAATAAAAAATAAACCAAATGAACTGCAGACGATTTTAACCGATAAGGAGAAATTGTGGAACGAGGTTGATCAAACCTGCCGGGAAAAATATCAACAATTGGGAACAAGGATACGAAATCTGGCAGTTCGTAGTTTTATCTATATTTTATTGACTAAAATGATTTTTGCCATAATTCTGGAAATTCCAATTTCTAATTATTTTTATGGTGAGGTAAGCCGAAATGCAATTATCATTAACAGCATTTTCCCGCCGATCCTTATGGTGATTATTTTAGGTTTTTTTAAAGTTCCGGGAGAGGAAAATACGAGAAAAATTTATTACCGGCTGATCGATATTATTGATGTGGATAAATCTTTTGAAACCCGAGTGGCTTTTGTCCCGAAAAAATCCAGTCCAAAAAGGCCGCTTCTGATCTTTGGTTTTACAATTTTTTATTCTTTTACTTTTTTTGTGACATTGCTTTTAATCTATGAAATTTTATCTTATATCAAGTTCAATCTGGTCAGCCAGGCAATTTTTATTTTTTTCGTCAGTGTCGTAACATTTTTCTCTTATAGAATTCGTCAAATTACCAAAGAACTTCGTCTTGAAGAAAAACAAAGTATTCTTTCTCCGATCGTTGATTTTTTCTTTATGCCCTTATTGGCGCTCGGTAAGTTTTTTAGTTCGGAAATCGCCAAGCTGAACTTTTTTATATTTGTTTTTGACTTTATAATTGAAGCGCCGTTTAAATTGATCTTCGAGGTTGTTGAGGAATGGATTTCGTTTGTGAGGAAAAGAAAAGAAGAGATTATTTAGATTAAAGACAGTCTTTATAAAGACTGTCTTTATTAAAACCTGTAGTAATACGTTGGAAACGTTTTCCTATCAACCTTCTTAATTAACTTTTTATCATATTCATGAATCGGAAACCCATGCGATATTATTATTGTCCCTCTTTTTAATTCTTGATCAAATTTCATTAAAATTTTTTTAATTAAAGCAGGAAATAGAAAAAGATAGATATAATCAGCCTTAGTGAGATCGACAGCTGAAATGTTTTTTGCGACAAAATCGATCCGTGGATAAGTGCCGTCAAGTTTAGCCAATATTTTTGACCAAATAACCAATAAACCGTTAATATCAACCGCCAAACCGCGGACATGATAATTTTTTACAGCAGTGCGGACAATCCTGCCGTCTCCGCTTCCAAGCTCGACAAATAAGCCGTTTTTTTTATATTTCAATTCTTTTAAAATTTCAAGAGCGAGTTTTTTATTGGTAGGCACGTAGGGGGCTCCCATTAAAGAAGAAAAGATCAGCGACAGTCCATAAACCGACATGAAAATAAGAAATAAAAAAAGAAG
>CAYQTP010000056.1:0-6358 GCA_964420475.1 uncultured Gammaproteobacteria bacterium | reverse complement strand
GATCGGACAAAAAGTTGCCATCACTTCACCGAAACCACAGACGACCAGATTTTCGATCCGAGCTCTTTATGAAGAAGAACGGGGAAAAATTATTTTTGTAGATACACCAGGAATCGTCGGAAAAGCCAAAGATTTTCTTTCAAAGAGAATTAATGAAAAAACTTTGCAAATATTAAATGAAAGTGTTGATTTGATTATATATATGGTTGATGCTACGAGAAAAAGAGATTTTGAGGAAAGTAAAGTACTTGGTCTCGTCAGGAAAATTAATAGACCAAAAATATTAGTGATAAATAAAATTGATGATCAGGGAAAATCCTTTTTACCTCAATATAAATTTTTAGAAGAAGAATTTAAAGATGTTTTTCAAATATCGGCAATTAATAAGATGCACATTAAACCATTGCTTGATAAAATTTTTGAATATCTTCCTGAGAAAAATGTCGATTCCGAAGAACTTCCGCCCGACTTAGTCTATCCGATTTTAAATCTTGACAGCAAAATTTTTATCAGCGAACTTATCAGGGAAAAGATATTTTTGATGATGGGCGAAGAAATTCCTTATACGACCACCGTTATGGTTGACCAAATTACTGAAAGAAAAAACGGCACCACCTATATTAAAGCCCGAATTTTAACCACCAACGATCGATATAAAAGAATGTTAATTGGTAAAGGGGGACAAAAAATCAAAGAGATTGGCAGTTACGCCCGTAAGGAAATCGCTTTAGCTATTAATAAGAAGGTCTTTCTTGATTTAAATATTGAGGTTGATCCCCACTGGCAGGAAATATATTACTAATTCACCTTGCAAAACCGCTTCTGATTTTATATAATTTTTTTCTAATGAGAAATAATTTTTTCTCAGATAAATTTACTACCCGCCAAGAGCGGGTTTTTTTAAAGCCTGGCGTAGCCGGGTTAAAAGATAAGTGTGGAATTTTTGGAATTTATGGCAAAGGTGAGGATGTCTCCCGGATTAGTTTTTTTGGTTTATATAGTCTTCAGCACAGAGGTCAAGAAGGTGCGGGTATCACGGTTACCGACGGGAAAAATCTGAAAAGTATCAAAGGATTAGGGCTGGTATCTAACGTCTTTAATGAAAAAAAAATAAATTCTTTAAAAGGTTTTGCCGCCATCGGCCATACTCGTTATTCAACTACCGGTGGAAATAAGCTCTGTAATGTCCAGCCGGTCGTAATAAATATTAAAGAGGGAGGTTTTGCTCTGGCTCACAATGGCAATATTATTAATGCAATAGATTTAGCTCGTAAATTACCTGTCGAGATTAAATTATCTTCAACCAGTGATACTGAAATAATGGGCTGGGTAATAAATACCTCAACGGGAAAAAACCTTGAGGAAAAGATTCTCTCATCTTTTGAAAAGTTTAAAGGTGCTTTCAGTATGATATCTTTAACAAAAAATAAGCTCATTGTTTTTAGAGATTCTTATGGCTTTAGACCTTTGGTTCTTGGAAAATTAAATGGCTCATTTATTGCCTGCTCTGAAACTTGTGCCCTGGATACGGTTGGAGCAAAATATATCCGTGATGTTCTTCCCGGAGAAGTCGTTGTTATTGACGAAAAAGGAATAAGGAGCGTTGGCAAAGTAAAATCAGTCAAAAAAGCATTCTGTCTTTTTGAATATGTTTACTTAGCTCGGCCAGATAGTATCTTAAATAAACAGCTCGTTCATCAGGTCCGCCAAAGGTCAGGGGAAATATTAGCTTACGAGTCACCTGTCGGCGCCGATATGATTGTAGCTGTTCCTGATTCTGGAACTTCCGCTGCTATCGGATATTCAAAAGCTTCAGGAATTCCTTACGGAGAAGTGTTGATAAAAAACCGATACATCGGCCGAACTTTTATTCAACCGGAACAGCATATCCGCGAAATGGGCGTCCATCTTAAATTTAATCCTTTAAAACAAATTGTTAAAGGAAAAAGGATCATCATCGTTGATGATTCGGTTGTCCGGGGAACTACGATTAAAAAAATAATCCAGATGCTAAGGAAGTGTGGGGCTAAAAAAGTTCATATCCGGGTCTGTTCTCCGCCTGTGACCGATCCATGTTATTTTGGTATTGATACGCCGGACAAGAAACAATTGATTGCTTCCCGAATGACAGTAAAAGAAATTGAAAAATATATTGGTGCCGATTCGCTTACCTATCTAAGTTTAGAGGGATTAAAAAAAGCATCAAGAATTAAATCAAACAAACTGTGCGATTCTTGTTTTACTGGAAGGTATCCGATGTCTGTTAAAGACGGTTTTAGAAAAGATGTCTTTGAAAAAATAAATTAATATGAAAAAACTGGCTATCTTGATTTCTAACGCCGGGAGCGGTACTAATCTTCAGGCCATTATTGATGCAATTGAAGCAAAAATACTGAAAGCTAAAATAAACATCGTCATTAGCAGTTCTCCCGATGCTTACGGTTTGGAGCGGGCGAAAAAACATAATATCCCCATCGTCGTTATCAATAAAAAACATAATCTAGAAAAAATACTAAAAACTTATCAGGTTGATCTGGCTGTTTTGGCCGGATGGAAAATGATTATACCTCGGTCGCTTATAATTTCATTTAAAAATAAAGTTCTTAATTTGCATCCCGGTCTTATTCCTGATGCTCTAGATGGGGTCATACATAATCCTGACGGTACTGAGGGAATATGGAATAGGGGTAAATTAACCGATCTTGCAATACAAAATTTTTTGAATCATCATGCTACCTATGCCGGTTCATCGGTCCATTTTTTGAGTGAAGAATTTGATTTTGGTAAAGTTCTTAACCGATGTTTTGAAAAAATTTTACCAGATGATACGGTGGAAAGCCTTTATAAAAGATTAAAGAAAAAAGAAAATAAAATTTATGTTGAATCGCTAAATAAACTTTGTAATTAATATGGATATTTTAATCATTGGTTCTGGCGGTCGGGAACATGCCTTGGGCTGGAAAATCAGACAATCACCTCAGGTAAAAAAAATTTATTTTGCTCCTGGAAATCCCGGAACAGAAAAAATTGGAGAAAATGTTTCTATCGAGGCGACCGATATAAAAAAATTGCTGAAATTTGTCAAGGATAAAAAAATTAATCTTACGGTCGTCGGGCCGGAGGCTCCGTTAGTACTGGGAATTACCGATGTTTTTAGAAAAGAAAAACTGAATATTATCGGACCTTCAAAATGTGCCAGTCAAATTGAAAGTTCCAAGATTTTTGCCAAGAAGTTGATGAAAAAATATCATATTCCGACTGCCCAGTATTATATATTTAATAATTTTGACCAAGCCAAAAAACATTTGCAAACAGCTAAGTACCCATTAGTTGTTAAAGCCGATGGTCTTTGTCTGGGAAAAGGAGTGGCTGTTTGTAAAAATAAAAAGGAAGCAAAAAAATTCTTAGAGGAGTTGATGATTGATAAAATCTTTGGAAAATCTGCGGAAAAAATCATTGTCGAAGAATGTTTATTCGGACAGGAAATCTCATTTATGGTCATCACCGACGGAAAGGATTTTCTTTCATTTCTCCCTTCCCAAGATCATAAGAGGCTTAATGATAATAATCAGGGACCAAACACCGGCGGCATGGGAGCCTATACGCCGGTACCTTTTGTTGATAATAAATTATTAAAACAAATTGAAAAACAAATTGTTGAACCGACGATTAAAGGAATGATGAAGGAAGGATGTTTTTACCAGGGAATTCTCTACCCCGGCTTAATCCTGACTAAGGAAGGACCAAAGGTACTGGAATATAACTGTCGTTTTGGTGATCCGGAAACTCAACCTTTAATGATGCAAATGAAGTCGGATTTGGTGGATATTTTTCTAGCCCAACAAAAAAAACAGTTAAAAAATAAAAAAATAGTATTTAAAAAGGGATTTTCCGTTAGCGTTATTCTCGCCTCCGCTGGTTATCCGGGGAACTATAAAAAGGGGGAGCAGATCTTTGGGCTGGATAATATTAAAGACAAAAATATTCAGATCTTCCATGCGGGAACTAAAGAATCAGATAAAAAAATTATTACTAATGGCGGTCGAGTTCTGGCAGTGACTGCATATGAAAAAACACTAGAAGAAACCATTAAAAAAACATATCAATATATAGGCAGGAAAGGAATTTATTTTAAAGGCATGCAATACCGCCGCGATATCGGAAAAAACGGATTAATATTTGGAAATAATTATGATTAATCGGATTGAAATCCTGACCACTGTTTTTGATTCCAGAGCGCAACAACGTAAGCATAAATTTTCACACTTTTCATTTTATAAAAAAATAAAATCAGTTTCCATCGTTGATGTTTATACTATTGAAAAAAAACTATCTTTACAAAATCTTAATAAAATCGGCTCTTCTGTCTCCAACCCGGTTACCCAAAAATTTTTTATTAAAAATAATAAAAAAAATAATTTTTTAAAAACTTATAATTTTAATTGGTCGATCGAAATCGGATTCTTACCAGGTGTGACCGATAATGTTGCCCACACCGTCAGACAGATTACTGAAGATCTTCTAAATATTAAGTTTAGGAACGATGAAAATGTTTATAGTTCTCAAATGACTTTGATAGCCGGATCGTTGAATAAAAATGAAATCAAGCAAATTGCCGATAGCCTTTACAATCCCTTAATCCAAAGATCTCATATTAATGAGACAGGCTTAATTGTTCCTAAAGTAAAATTGGTTAAAAAACCGATGGTCACAAAAATAAATTTGGAAATAAATGATGAGGAATTAATTAAAATTGGAAAACTCGGTATTGCCAACAATGATGGAACCAGAAGAGGACCTTTGGCTTTGGATTTATTATTTTTCAAAACGATCCGTGATTATTTCAGAAAAAAGAAACGAATACCGACTGACATTGAATTGGAATCCCTAGCTCAAACTTGGTCAGAACATTGTAAACACACAATTTTTGCCGATCCGATTGATAATATCAAAGACGGTTTATTTAAAGCTTTCATAAAAAAAGCCACTAAAGAAATCAGAAAGAAAAAAGGTAAAAATGATTTTTGCGTTTCCGTTTTTAGCGATAATTCTGGAGCTATTGATTTTGACGAAAAATATTTAATTACTCATAAAGTTGAAACTCATAACAGTCCTTCGGCACTTGATCCTTTTGGTGGAGCCATTACCGGAATAGTTGGGGTTAATCGTGATACTTTAGGATTTGGAATGGGAGCCAAACCCGTTGCTAATTATTATGGTTTTTGTCTGGCCGACCCAAGAATTGATAAAAAATTATATAAAGGGAAAAATTTTACCCAACCAATGTTATCGACAAAACGAATTATGTTGGGAGTCATTGATGGGGTAAATTCTGGAGGCAATCAGTCGGGCATCCCAACCCCGCAAGGATTTCTTAATTTTGATGAAAGATTTCGAGGAAAACCATTGGTATTTGTCGGAACGGTTGGATTGATACCAAAAAAAATTCAAGGAAAACTATCGTATTTGAAAAAGGCTCAAGTTAATGATTATGTTGTGATGATTGGCGGTCGAGTAGGAAAAGACGGTATTCATGGAGCGACTTTTTCTTCAGAAGTCATGGATTCTGGAAGTCCAGCGACGGCTGTCCAAATCGGCGATCCGATCACTCAAAAAAAATTGAGTGATGTAATTACCAAAGAAGCACGGGATCTCTTACTTTATAACAGTATTACCGATAATGGAGCTGGCGGACTTTCCTGCTCTGTCGCTGAAATGGCTAAAGAATCTGGTGGAGCTATTATTAATTTGGAAAAAGTTCCTCTTAAATATCCCGGGCTTGAACCTTGGGAGATATGGATTTCAGAATCACAAGAGCGAATGACTTTAGCAGTTCCAAAAAATAAATGGAAAAAATTCAAGAACTTGATGGATAGTCGCGGAGTTGAGGCAACTATCATTGGTAAATTTACCGACTCAGGTAAATGTTTAGTATCATATAACGGAAAATTAATTATGGATATTGAGATGAATTTTCTTCATGACGGACTTCCAAAAAGGTATCTATCTACAACTTATAATCCGATCAGATATAAGGAACCAACTATTTCCGAAGAAAAAAATGCTGGTCTGACACTCATAAAAATGCTCTCTAGATTAAATATAACCAGTTATGCTTTTATCAGCCAACAATATGATTATGTCGTTCAGGCAAATTGCGTTCTACCCCCGCTTCAAGGCCGAGGAAGAATTAATGCCGAAGCATCGGTAATTCGACCGGATTTGAATTCCCAAAAAGGAGTAGTGATGTCTCAAGGATTATACCCCTCCTACAGCGACATTGATACTTACCACATGGCCGCTTCATCAATAGATACTGCGATACGTGGAGCGGTGGCCGCGGGGGCCAATCCAAATC
>CAYQTP010000055.1:0-6391 GCA_964420475.1 uncultured Gammaproteobacteria bacterium | reverse complement strand
GTGAGTTAATGTTAATATCTTAGTTTTTTTAGTAATTACTTCGTTCCAATTTATTTTTAGATATCCTTCATCGTTAATATCGACAATTTTAAACGCTGCTCCAACCTCGCTTGCCAATACCTGCCAGGGTACAAAGTTCGAATGATGCTCCATTATGGTGGTGGCGATTTCATCACCAGACTCGATAATTTTTCTTCCCAACGAATAGGCTAATAAATTTATTGATTCGGTCGTATTACGGGTAAAAATTATTTCTTCGGGTTTATTTGCATTAATAAACTCGGAAACTATCCGCCTTGTTTCTTCAAACTCTGTAGTAGCTTTTTCTGACATTGGATAAATCCCCCGAAAAATATTGGCCGGGTATTTTTCATAGTATTCTTTTAGTTTGTCAATTACTATTTTTGGTTTTAAAGAAGTAGCTGTAGAATCAAGGTAAATCAGATCAGGCTGATTTTGAAAAATTGGAAACTGTTTTTTTATTGTTTTTATGTCAATCATATTTAAGATTAAAGTCTGATTTCCCAGATAATTTTATTTTATCAACGATTTCCTGAATAAAACCGGAAATATATAACTTTTGGGCAATCCTTTGATTTAAGCCGCGGCTTTTTAAATAGAACAGAGACTCTTCATTTATTTTTCCGGTGGTTGATCCGTGGGTGCAGAAAACGTCGTTGGCTAAAATTTCCAGAAATGGCCGTGAGTCCACATAAACTTTTTCCGACAAAATCAGGTTCTTATTTTTCTGATAAGCATGGGATTTCTGACCGGATTTTTCAATCTTGATCAATCCCTGATAAATAAACTTCGACCGATCGTCAAACACCCCTTTGATCAAAAGATTTGAAGTTGAATCCGGTGCAATATGATATTGATTGGTTTTTAATTCAAAATTGTCGGCTTTTTTTCCAATAAATAAACCCAAAATGTCAAGGTTGACTCCGCTCGCCTTTATTCTAAAATCAAACTCGCCGGAAAGATTATGGAAGAAGACGGTATAGTCACCAGGTTTGTTAAAGGTTAGACTTGATTGTTTAGTTTGGTTTAAATCTATAAAAATCATATTTTTGTTAATTTTATCCGACACTTCCGCTCATTTCCATCCGAATCAGCCTATTAAGTTCTATAGAATACTCTAACGGAATTTCCTTAACAACCGGTTCAATAAATCCATTGACCAATAAACTTTCTGCCTCCGGTTTTTTAATTCCCCGGGAGGTTAAATAAAATAACTTCTCTTCTCCTAATTTTTCAACGGTTGCCTCATGTTGAATTTCAGAATCTTTTTCTTTTATACGCATATAAGGATATGTGTCGGACCGGGACTCTTCATCCATAATTAAAGCATCACAGGAGACATAGACCTTGGAATTTTTTGCTCCCGGTGAAACCGACACCAATCCCCGGTAAGAAGTCCTGCCGCCGTCTTTAGAAATAGATTTTGAAATTATACGGGAGGTTGTGTCCGGGGCCAGATGATACATTTTTGCCCCGGCATCCTGATGCTGGCCTTTTGCGGCATAAGCAATCGACAGAACCTCTCCATGTGATTTTTTTCCTTTCAAAAAAACGCTCGGATATTTCATTGTCACTCCGCTGCCGATATTACAGTCTACCCACTCCATTATTCCATTCTCATCAACGGTGGCTCTTTTTGTGACTAGATTATAAATATTATGGCTCCAGTTTTGAACGGTGGTATAGCGGACCCTGGCTCCTTTTTTGACAAAAATTTCAACTACGGCCGCGTGAAGGGAGGCGGTTGTATAAATTGGCGCAGTACAGCCTTCGATATAATGGACGAAGCTTCCTTCCTCGGCGATTATCAATGTCCTTTCAAACTGACCGAAACGCTCGGCATTAATACGGAAATATGCCTGCAGCGGCATCGGCAACTTAACTCCTTTCGGAACATAAACAAAAGAACCGCCTGACCAAACGGCCGAGTTTAAAGAGGCAAACTTATTATCATAAGGACTGATCAAGGTACCAAAATATTCTTTAACAATTTCCGGATATTTTTTTAATGCCGTATCCATATCACAAAAAATTACCCCCCTTTTATTTAATTCCCGGTTGATACTTTCATAAACTACCTCTGATTCATATTGGGCCGAAACGCCTGACAGAAAATTTTTTTCTGCTTCGGGTACTCCGATTCTGTCGTAGGTATCTTTAATCTCTTTAGGAAGATCATTCCATGAATTGACCTGTTTCTCCGTCGGCTTAATGTAGTAGTAAATATCGGCAAAATCTATTTTGGATAGATCAGCCCCCCAATCCGGCATTTTTCTTTTTTTAAAAGCATCGTAAGCTTTTAAGCGAAATTTTTTCATCCAATCCGGTTCATTTTTTAAAACAGAAATCTCTTTAACGATCCGTTCATTAAGACCCTTCTTTGCTTTATAGACATGATTTTCCGGCATGGAGAAACCGAATTTGTAGTCAAAATTTAAATTAGTTTGTTTCATAATTGCCGTAACCGTTTTTCTCAATTTCTTCTGCCAGCTTATAATCCCCCTGTTTAACGATCTTTCCCTCCATCATCACCAGTACTTCATCCGGCTTAACATACTTAAGAATACGGTTATAATGAGTAATTAAAAGATAGGTCTTGTTTTTTTTGTTTTTTTCCATAAACTGGGCAATCGTTTTTAAAGCATCAATATCAACCCCGGTATCAATTTCATCAAAGATTAAAAATTTTGGATCAAGGACGGCCGCCTGCAATAATTCCAGTTTCTTTTTTTCCCCGCCCGATGACCCTTCATTAAAAGATCTTTCTAAAAGCTCTTTTTTAATTTTCAACTGTTTGGCGGTTTTTTCTATTTCCTCTCTTAAAGCGAGCGGATCTTTTTTACCGGCAACAGCTGACCGGAGCAGAGAAAACATACTTACTCCCGACAGCGATAATGGTGACTGAAAAGAGAGAAACATTCCCAGATTAGCCCTTTTTTCCGGAGCGAATTTAGTAATATCTTTTTTTTCAAATAATATTTTTCCCGATTTAATTTGATATAAGGGGTGGGCCATCAGAGTTAAGGCTAAAGTTGATTTGCCTGATCCGTTAGGCCCCATCAGAACATAGACCTTATTCTTTTTTAAATTAAGATTTAAGTTTTTAATGATTAATTTATCGGTGACGGAAACGGTGAGATTATTTAATTCAAGCACTTATATATTAATCTATTAATTTAAGTAATTTGATTTTTTTGATTTCCTTAATTAAAGCTACGTTTAGTCTTTTTTTAATAAAATCTTTATGATTACATATCTTTTCAAACCGGCAGTTAAAATCTTCATCAACACAACTGGTGATGGTAATATCATTTTCAAAAATCGTCAGATAGTCGTAAAGGGAGATAGTCTTAATTTTTGGAGAAATCAGATAACCGCCGGTTTTTCCTTCCTTGCTGATCAGCAGACCGTTTTTAGCCAATTCAGCGGCAATCCGGGCTAAAAATCTCTTTGGCAGTTTTGTTTCTTTGATCAGCTCCGACAGTTTGACCAAGCGGTTCTTTTTATAAACAAAAGAAACCAGGATTAATCCGTAGTCTGATTGTTTGGTGATGTTTAACATATACTTTGGTAGTAATAGTTTAGCAAAATTAAGGCAGATGTCAAGAAAAAATTACAGACTTAACCGGGGAACTCTATCCAGGCGATCTGCATCTTTAACAAATATTCGTTGTGCTGCCTTATAATTGGCAACGACTCCGATCATGGCCGCGTTATCGCCGGTTAGATATTTATAAGACGGAAATAAAACTCGTCCCTGATATTTTTTGATCAGATCCTTCATTAACTTTCTTAATCTCATATTGGCAATTACCCCGCCGCCGACGATCATACGATTAATGCCGGTTTGTTTGATCGCCATTTCTGTTTTCATAATTAAAGTATTAAAAACGGCTTCTTGAAAAGAACTGGCTAATAATCTGATATCCGAAGGATGGCTGGGATTTTTCTTCAAAAAATAATAGAAAGAAGTTTTCAAACCGGAAAAAGAAAAATTCAGATCTTTTGACTTTAACATCGGACGGGGAAAATTATGGGAGTCCTTATTCCCAGTTTCTTTGGCCAGTCTTTCCAATACCGGCCCGCCCGGATAACCAAGTCCTAATAATTTAGCCGCTTTATCCAAAGCCTCACCGGCCGCATCGTCCAGCGTTTCGCCTATTACCTGATATTCCAGATGATTTTTAAAAATTACAAATTCCGTATGACCTCCGGAAATTATTAAAGACAGATATGGAAATTCGAATTCTATTTTCGGATTACCTTGACCGTTTTGAACAAAGGGAGAATAAATATGCCCTTCCAGATGATTAACGGCAATTAGCTTTTTATTGTATTTTTTTGCCAGCTCTCTGGCTTTTTTGATCCCGACTTCCAAAGCAACTGCCAGACCAGGTCCTTGCGTAACGGCAATTGCATCAATATTACGTAAGGAACAGGCATGCCTGTTCCTTACCTTCCGTAACGTTTCTTCCACCACAAAATCAATCCTTTCCTCATGTGCCCGTTTGGCGATGGAAGGAACGACACCCCCCCATTTTTTATGCAATAACACCTGAGAATAGATAATATTGGACAATACCCGGCGGCCGTCGGTAATAGCAGCGGAAGTCTCGTCACAGCTTGTGTCAATAGCTAATATTTTCATATAATTTTTATCTTTCTGGTTTTTTCATCAATATATTTCATCTTCACATAAACGATATTTCCTTTTTCTTTAAGTAAATCAATAATTTCTCCCGCTTTCTCCCCCCACTCAAAACAGAGAATATTTCCCGGCATTAATAATCTTTCTATGCCTAAATGTTTAAACTCTTCCTTTTCTTCGATCCGGTACAGATCAAAGTGGTAAAAATTTCCATATTCATAATAAATGACAAAAGTTGGTGAAATAATATTTTTAATTCCCAAGCTTTCCCCCAATCCTTTAACGAAAACGGTTTTACCAACACCCAATTCGCCTTCAATAATAAAAATTAACGGCTTTTTTTTATCTTTTAATTTTTCTTTTAAGATATTTTTGGCAATTTCTTTTGTTTCTGAAGTTGTTTTGGACAAAAATATTTTTGATCTCAAAAAATCAGTGTCACCCTGCCTCAAGATTTTGACATCAGGTTTGGTCAGATCAACTACCGTTGAAGGTTTATTTCTGACTAAGGTTCCCGCGTCAACGATTAGATCTATCAGTTCTTTTTGTTTTTCTGATAGTTCGTTCAGTAAAGTATTTACGGAATAATGGGCCGGCCGTCCCGATGAATTAGCTGAGGTGGCTGTCACCGGTTTTTTTAATTGATTAATTAATGTTCTGATGTCTTGATAGATCGGTATTCTTATACCTAATGAGCCTTTTTCAGATTCCAAAAGTTTATTAACCCTGTGTTTTGACGGCAGGATTATAGTGAACGGACCGGGTAAAATTTCCTTGATAATTTTCTGCTGTTGTTTATTTATTTTTACCAATCCGTCAATTAATTCAAAATTACAAAAAACAGATATCGCTTTTCCCGGCGGACGATTTTTTAACCGGATTAATTTTTCTACCGCTTTCTCGTTTTGGGCGTCACATAACAAACCGTAAACGGTATCTGAGGGAAAAATAACCAAACCACCCGAGTTAAGAATTTTGATGGTTTGATTTATTATCAAATTAATATTTTTATCACCTAATTTTATTATTTTCATTCTTTAATAATTAATATTTAATCTTTAATAATTCGAACTCTATTTTATCAAAATTTCTGCTAAAATATGGCTTATGGCTAAAAAAAATAACGGTTCTAAAATCACCCAATTTAAATTCAATATTAATCTCCGTAATTTTTTTCTTATTTTTTTTGTTCTTTTATTTCTTTTTTATGCATACCGATCCGTCAGCAAAGAGATTAAACAGGTGGCGCCGGACAAATCGATCACAACAATTGTCAAGGAAGCTAAAGACGGAAAAATCAAAAAAATTGACATTATCGATAATAAACTATTGATTTATTACAAAAATGATACTCTGGCGGTTTCCTATAAAGAAACCGGGGAATCGTTTATCAAAACTCTTAAAGATTCTGGAGTCAGTCCGGAAAAAATTGATATCAATATTAAAGATACTCAAGGATCAATGGGTCTAGCTAACATTATCGGCAACCTTCTACCTACAATTCTCATGGTCGCTTTTTTTATCTTTCTATTCCGTCAGGCCAAAGGCGCCCAGGATTCGGTCTTTTCATTCGGACAAAACCGGGGAAAAAGATTTTCCAAGAGCATGACCAGAACTACTTTTAATGATGTCGCCGGTGTTGATGAAGCCAAAAAAGAATTGGTTGAGATTGTTGATTTTTTGAAAAATCCCGGAAAATATAAGAAACTTGGGGCCAGAACC
>CAYQTP010000054.1:0-6662 GCA_964420475.1 uncultured Gammaproteobacteria bacterium | reverse complement strand
AAGATTTTGGAATTTTTTTTCCATCATCCTGGCGAGAATTATTACTTACGCCGGGTGGTTCGAGAAGTAAATGAGGAGGTCAATGCAGTCAAAAGAGAGCTGGATATTTTAACCGAAGAAAAATTACTATTAAGGGAAAGGCGTCTTAATAAGGTTTATTTTGCTTTGAATAAAAGCTATAAGCTATATGATGAATTTATGAGAATTTTTACCAAAACCAGTCCTTTGGCAATGGTAATCCATAATAATTTATCAAAGATCGGAAAAATAAAATTTGTTGCGCTTTCTACCAAATTTCCAAAGAACCTGATCATTAAAGATGATGAGATCTATCTTCTCTTGGTCGGAGTAATTGTTGTTGTTGAGATTGAAACCATAATTAAAGAAGCGGAAAAATTTTTTGGTCGACCGATTAATTATTCGGCGATGACCGAAGATGAATTTATTTTTAGAAAAAGGAATAACGATCCTTTTATTTGGAGATTTTTGAAACAACCAAAGATTATGCTGGTTGGGGTAGAAGAGGATCTATTAAAATGAAATTAATAAAAACAATTTTTATTGCGGTTATTTTATTCGGATTAATCTGGGTTGACCTTCCTGAAAATATTAAGACAAAATATAATATACCGAGTCAGATTGATATTAATATCTTCGGATTAAATATTAAAAAGGAATTTACTACTAAATTAGGACTGGATTTGAGGGGCGGCAGTAATCTGATATTTGAAGCTGACATCTCAAAAGTAAAAAAAGAAGATCTAAACGATGCACTGAATTCTGCCCGGGATGTGATCGAAAGAAGAATTAATTTTTTTGGCGTGACAGAACCTCAGATACAGACGGTAAAGACAGGGGATAAATATAGATTAAGTGTTGATTTACCCGGGATTAATAATTATGAAGAAGCGATAAAGTTAATTGGTCAGACGGCCCAACTGACATTCAGAGAACTGCCTGATGAAAAGATTGCCACAGCAACTCCAATTTTTTTACAGCTGACCCGCGATACAGGATTATCGGGAGTTCATATTCTTAAGTCTACAATAGAGTTTGATAATCAAACCGGTAAACCCCAGGTAGGTTTAAAATTCAATAAAAAAGGAACAGAATTATTTGCGGCAATTACAAAAAGAAATATAGGAAAACCGGTTGGTATTTTTCTTGACAATATTCCGCTGACAACGCCAACCGTGCAGACGGAAATTCCTGACGGCAGCGCCGTGATTACCGGCAATTTTACGACAGACGAGGCAAAAAAATTAACCATCGCCATTAATTCCGGAGCACTGCCTTTACCGATCAGATTGGTTGAACAAAAAAATATCGGCCCGACCTTAGGGGAAATTGAAGTTAGAAAAAGTGTCTATGCGGGGACGATTGGTTTGATAATGGTTTTACTTTTTATGATTATTTATTACGGCCGACTTGGTCTGATCGCCTCTCTTGCCCTATTAATTTATGGATTGATTTCTTTGTTTATATTCAAGGCGATTCCTTTAGTTTTGACATTACCGGGGGTGGCCGGATTTATTTTATCAATTGGTATGGCCGTCGATTCAAATATCTTGATTTTTGAAAGAATTAAAGAAGAACAAAGAAAAGGTAAAGATTTTGATATTGCTGTTAAATTGGGTTTTGGCCGGGCCATTGACGCAATCAAAGATGCTAATATAACAACATTAACGGTAGCCTTTATCCTTTTTAATCCGTTGAACTGGGAGTTTTTGCCCCAATTCGGAATGGTAAGAGGATTTGCACTGACTCTGACAATCGGAGTGGCTACCAGTTTATTTACGGGAGTGGTGATAACAAAAAGACTAATTACAATGTTTTATAAAGTCAAATAACTATGATAAATTTTCTCAAATACCGCTGGTTATATTTACTTATTTCAATCATTGTGATTGGAGCAGGATTATTTTCTATCGTTAAGTGGGGTTTCCGTTATTCTATAGACTTTACCGGCGGGAGCAATTTTGAATTTCAATCAAATAAAGTGATTGAAAAAAATCAGCTGCTTAAAATATTGGATCAAAATAAAATATCGATCGTAAATTTAAAACTGGAAAATAAAAATATTATTTTAAGAACAAAGGTATTGGATCAAAAGCAGGAATCATCGTTGAAAAAAGATATAGAGGCAAAATTAAAAATTAAAATCACCGTCTTACGTTCTGAAACAGTGGGACCGACATTAGGTAAAGAGGCGATCAATAAAACTTTAATTGCCTCAATTCTGGCAATCACCGGAATTTTGATCTATATGAGCTTTGCTTTTAAAGGTTTTAACTTCGCTTTTGCGGCGGTACTGGCAATGTTTCATGATCTACTGGTTGTTATTGGCACCTATTCCTTGCTCTCTCATTTTTTCGGGGCAGAAGTTGACACAATGTTTGTCACGGCAGTTTTGACGACGATGTCATTTTCCGTTCATGATACAATTGTTATTTTTGATAAAATCCGCGAATATCACAACGAACAGGGAACGATAGAAATTGAATCAGCTTCCAATCAGGCGCTGACTGAAACAATGATCCGCTCCATTAATAATTCCATGACAATAGTTTTTATGCTTTTGGCTCTGACGATGATGGGCGGATCAACAATTAGATTTTTTATCTTAACTCTTTTGATCGGCACGATCACCGGCACTTATTCTTCGCCGTTTGTGGCAACTCCGATTTTGGTTTGGCTGGAGAAGAGAAGAAAAAAATAATTATTATAAATTTGTAATTTTTATATGGATGATAAAAAAATGGAGAAGGGATCTGAGATATGTCCAAAGTGCGGTTCACCGTTAGGTGAAGTATTTGAAACTAAGTCCGGGAAAAAACTGCAGCGTTGTTCTAAGGGGGCTTGGAATCCGGAGACTCATACGATTGACGGTTGCACATACGTCAAATGGCTGGAAGTTGAACCGGTTACACTCGATGAGAAGTGTCCAAAGTGCGGTGCCCCTTTAATATCTACCGTCACTCGATTTGGAAAGAAACTAAAAAAATGTTCAACCGCCACCTGGGATCCGGCGACAAAAACTGCCGGGGGATGCGACTATATCGAATGGATAAAAGGAACAACTGAAAAACTGGAAGAAGATTGTCCAAAATGCGGAGAAAAACTGGTTCTTTTTACGACCGCAGCAGGCAAGAAACTTAAAAAATGCTCGACCGCCACCTGGGACCCCGCCACAAAAACAGCGGGGGGATGCGATTATGTTGAATGGTTAAAATCATAGTTTTTTATGATCATTTATAATGATTAGCCAAAATTTTATCTTTGTTGGCGCAATAATTTTCTTTCTGGGAAGTATCGGATATTTTGTTGAAACACTTCAGGGAAAGGTCAAACCAAATAAGGTTACCTGGTTTGTTTGGACATTGGCTCCAATGATTGCTTTTTTTGCTCAAGTAAAACAAGGGGTTGGCCTTCAATCCTTGCTTGCATTTATGGTGGGATTTATACCTTTAATTATTTTTTTAGCCTCTTTTATTAATAAAAAATCTTACTGGAAAATTGGAAAACTGGACTTAATATGTGGCGGTTTGTCGATATTTGGCTTAATTTTATGGCAAATTACTCAGGTTGGCAATATTGCCATCTTCTTTAGTCTTATTTCTGACTTTTTGGCCGGATGGCCGACAGTTATAAAATCCTATCAACATCCGGAAACTGAAAATTATTTGCTTTATTTGGGAAACGCAATCTTTGCTTTGATTACGCTTTTGACAATCAAAATTTGGACTTTTGAAACCTATTCTTTTTCTTTATATATCTTTATTTTTACTTTATTAATTACCATACTTATAAAATTTAAAATAAAAAAAATATTTATTAAGGAACCTATTCATAAATGAAAATTTTAAAATTTTCTTTAGGTCAGATGCAGGCTAATTGCTATTTTTTAATTGAGGGTCAGTATTGTTTAATCATTGATCCGGCCGACGACGCCCCGTTTATTCTTGAAGAACTGCAAAGACATCGGTTGAATCTAGTCGGTATGTTGGCAACCCATGGCCATTTCGACCACTTAATGGCGGTGGGAGAAATTCAAAAATCTTTTGATATACCTTTATTCATTCATAAAGATGATAAGTTTTTGACCGATAGAGTAGAGCAGACCGCAGAATATTTTTTAGGCTATAAACCGGTTATTTTACCAATTAAGAAAATTAAAAATTTGAAAATCGATGATGTATTGAGAATTAAAAAATTTAAAATAAAAATTATATATACGCCGGGTCACACACCAGGAAGCTGCTGTTTTTATTTTAAGGAAGAGAACGCTCTTTTCACCGGAGACACTTTATTCAAAGACGGAATCGGCCGTTATGATTTTTCTTACAGTAATAAAGACAAACTAAAAAATTCTCTAGAGAACATTTTTAAATTACCAAAAGAAACAATTATTTATTCAGGCCACGGAGAAGATACGACGATTCAGGATGAAATTAATTCAGATCTTCCAGGTTCTTTATAAGAATATTCCTTTCATTTTTTATTTTTTTATCAACAACCTGATCAAAAAGTTTTTTCAATACTTCGCCGACCTTAGGCCCGGGTTTGATTTTTAGAATCTTCATGACATCGCCCCCATTAATCTTTAAATCTTTGATCTGAAAAGGCTGTTTTTGTACTTCATCAAGTCTTTTTTTGAAAAGATCAAGGCGCCAAGAGCTTGGTGTTGCCCCCGAACCGATCCGGTCACCCGTTCTTAAGTCAAGCATGTCCTTTAAATAATCTTTTGTCACTCCGCGGATAAATCTCCGGACGGCTTTATCTGTCTGTATCTCAGATACCGTAAACTGATGTTCGGCCACAAGTGTCACTAGTTTATCCTTTTGCTTGTTAGCAAGTTTAAATCGATCGGCGATAATTTCCGCCTGTTTTTTACCAACCACCTCATGATTATAAAAAGTAATTAAACCAGTCTTTTCATCTTTATGAAAAGTTTTTGCTTTGCCTATGTCGTGAATTAAAGTGGCAAACCTGGTTATGGGGTCTTTTGACGGACAGTGTTTTAAAGCCATGATCAAATGGGTTCCGACATCATAAACATGATGGCGTTTGGGGCTTTTTTGGGGTATGGTAAAGCAGTCGTTAACTTCAGGTAAAATATTTGAAAGAAGACCGGTGCTTCTTAAAAAAAGAATTCCTTCTGCCGGATGATCGCTTTCTAAAATTTTTAAAAATTCATCCCTGATTCTTTCAGCGGAAATTTTTGTAATTAGAGAAGCGTTTTTTTGAATCGAATCTCTAGTTTTGTCTTCAATCAAAAATCCCAGCTCTGACGCAAAGCGAATGGCCCGCAGAAGCCGCAAGGCGTCTTCATTAAAACGGGTATCCGGGTTTCCAACGGCTTTAATTAATTTATTGGTTAGATCTTTTTGGCCGTCATAGGGGTCGGTAATATTTTTTCCATCATAGGCAATAGCGTTGATAGTGAAGTCTCTCCTGGATAGATCTTCATCAATGGTGTTTGCCCATTCGACTTTTTCCGGATGACGCATATCAGAATATCCTGATTCTTTGCGGAATGGAGTTATTTCATATATTATTTTGTTTTGTGGAACGCTGACTGTTCCATAAATATTATTGTAAAAGGCATCAGGAAATAATTTCTGGATCTGTTCGGGCGTGGCATTTGTTGTAAAATCCCAATTCGTTATTTCTTTATTTAATAACAAGTTGCGAACGGCGCCTCCGACAATAAAAATTTGATATTTGTTTTTCTTGAATACGTCGAGTAATTCAGTTATTTCTTTCGGCAGTTTAATCATGTGAAAATTATATACCAATCAAGGATTTTAAAATATCGAGATTTTTTTTGTCAGGTCCATTATTGTCAAAGCCCGGAGTTTCAATAATGAACGGATAGTACTTCGTTTTGGGATGATTAAACAAAGTCTTAAATTCATTGATGTTCATTTTACCTTGGCCGATATTATCGTGACGGTCATGACCGGAATTAAATTCGTCACGGCTATCGTTTATGTGCCAGACCTCGAGCTTATCAAACAAGTTCAACTTATCTAGTTTGTCAAGAAATATATTCAGTTCATTATTGTCATTAAATCGATAACCATTAGAAAACAGATGACAAGTATCAAAACATAATCTGATTCGTTTATCGTTAAGATCTTTAACGATTTGAGAAATTTCCTCTAAAGTTTGTCCGATCTTTCTGTTCCCGGCATTCTCTATTATAAAAAGAGATTCCTTGGGGGTCTTATCCAATATTTCTTTTATGTTTTTAATTAATACTAAATACTTTATACTAGAAACTTCTTTCTTATACGAACCAAGATGAATTATTGATCCTTTAATATTTAATTTAGATGCTAAATTTAGTTCAGTTATTAAGGACATTTTTGACATATGACCTATCTGGCCGTCATCGGCAAGATTAATCAAATATGAGGCGTGAAAATAAACAGGATCAATTAAAAGCCGGGATTTCAAAGTTTTGAATTGTTTTATTTCCTCCTCACCGACTTTAGCAAAGTTCCAGCCGCGGGGAGAAGAGGAAAAGATCTGCAGGCAGTTGCCCCCGATATTTTTTATTCGCTGCAAAGCCTGAGCATAACCGCCGGCAATTGATTGATGGGCACCAATCTTAATCATAGTCACTAAATTATAACATTAAAAATGCCCTTGACACA